>JAURWH010000109.1 GCA_030655055.1 bacterium | reverse complement strand
TTAATGGTTATAATTAATTTCAGAAAATCATTGGCAGCTTTGTAAATTAATTAAAAGCAAAAACACAACAGCCAGAAACCTCTGCGTTTCTGGCTTGGGCCGGCTATGATCTTTTAATCTTTGACATTTTAACCGCAGGTTTACTTCCGGCAGCATCAAGCCTTACACCCTGGCCGGTTTTTTTGGATCTCAGGTCATTGACTATCCACAGGGCCGCGCCCAATAGGTCCTGGGCCAGGCAGTCCACCCCGGCCTTTTTAACCCAGGCTTCCCGGCCGGTTGACTTGCCGCTGAGCACCAGTATCTTTTTGGCCCCCATGTTGCGGGCGAATTCCATGTCGCTCTGGCTGTCTCCGATCATGTAAGAACGGGAAAGTTCTATGCCGAAATCTTTTTGGGCCGCCAGGGCCATGCCGATGCCGGGCTTGCGGCAGTGATGTTTCTCTTCGGGATGGTAGGGGCAGTAATAGATGGCATCCAGGCTGGCGCCCTGCCGTTTTAAGAGGGTTTTAAGCCGGCGGTGGATCATCTCCAATGTCTTGATGGTCAGATATCCCCGGGCCACCCCTGACTGGTTGCTGGACACCACCGTTAAAATATTGTTTTGGTTCAGCAGCTGGATGCCCTCGGCCGCCCCGGGCAAAAGCTTCACCTGCCCTGGAAGTTTGACGTAGTTGGTGTCGTAGTTGATGGTCCCGTCGCGGTCAAGGAACACCGCCGGCCTTAGGCGGTTGGCCTTGGGTTTTATGGGGCCGGCTGTCTTCATCTTTTCATCTTTACAAAATTTCTCTTCCCCACCTTGAGGATGGCCCCGTCCTTGATTTCCACCTCGGCGTCAACGCTGGTGATCTTTTGGCCGTCCAGTTGGACCCCGCCCTGCTCTATCAGCCGCCTGGCCTCGGAGCTGTTCTTGGCGCAGCCGGCCCCGGTGATCAGTTTTACTATCCAGACCTTGTCGGCTCCGGGGTCATGCTCGGTCAGGTTCTCCGGCAGTCCGCCGTTCCGGAACATCTGGTCGAACTCGGCCGAGGCCGCCTCCGCCCTGGCGGCGCCGTGATAGATGGTGGTGATGTCCCGGGCGACCTGGGCCTTGATGTTCCGGGGATTTTCCCCGGCTTCCAGGCGGTCTTTTATTTTCTTCAGCTGCTCGTCGCCGTAAAAGGCAGCCAGCTGGGCATAGGTCAAAATGGCGGAATCCGGTATGGACATGGTCTTCCCGAACATCTCCTTGGGGCTGTCCTTGATGGCGATGTAATTGCCCAGCGATTTGCTCATCTTGTTGACGCCGTCGGTCCCCACCAGGATCGGGACGGTCAGGACCGCCTGGGGCTCCATCCCCAGTTCCTGCATCAGTTCCCGGCCGGCCAGGAAGTTGAACAGCTGGTCGTTGCCCCCGGCTTCCACGTCGGTCTTGAGATGGACCGAGTCGTAGGAGACCATCACCGGATACAGGAACTCGTGCACCCCGATCGAGGCCTGGCTTTTGTGGCGCTTGCTGAAGTCGTCGCGCTCCAGCATCCGGGCCACGGTGAACTTGGAACTGAGGTTGATGACGTCGCTCAGGTTGAGCTTTGACAGCCATTCATTATTATAGGCCACCACGGTCTTGTCCCGGTCCAGCAGCAGGTACACCTGCTCCATGTAGGTGGCGGCGTTGTTTTGGACCTGTTCCCGGGTCAGCGGCCTGCGGGTCTCGGACCGTCCGGTGGGGTCGCCGATCATGGCGGTAAAATCGCCGATCACGAAAATGACCCGGTGCCCCAGGTCCTGGAATTCCTTCAGTTTCTTGAAACAGACCGCGTGCCCCAGGTGCAGGTCCGGAGCCGAGGGATCGGCCCCGTATTTTATGTTCAGGGGCTGGGAATCCTTTATGGCCTTCTCCAGCTTTAACAACAGGGCCTCCTCCGGCATCAGGTGCAGGGTCCCCCGTTTTATGATCTGCAGTTGTTCTTTGGCGTTCATGGTTTTTATGCTCGATATATTTATTTGATCCGGCAGTTTAAGCCTTGATTTACTTTTACATTTTATCATACTAACTTTTTGCTTGCAAGCATAAAACATAACAAAGCGCCGCCGGGAAGGCAGCGCTTTGCAGGAACGGCACCATGGTGATCGGTATCAAAGCTTAAAGCTGCAGCCCACCCGGTGGGAGCTGCCCAGCAGGTGGGGGGTATAGGCATAATCGAACCTCAGCCTCCAGACCTTCATTCCCCCGCCCCAGACCAGTTCGTTTTGATCCCGGCCCAGCCTGGCGGACAATAGATCACGGTAGCCTACCTCCACCCCCAGCCGGCCGTTTTGATAGCTTTGGCTTGAAGCTTCGGCCGATAATATCACCTGGCTGCGCCAGGGATAGACCGGCTGGGTGTATGCTATTCCGGCCTTGTATCCGGCCGGCCGGACATCGCTGTGCTGACTGGCGGTGTTCCACGAGATGCTGGTCCCGCCTATATCCTGGGCGGCCAGGCTCAAGCCTAGGGTTCCCCAGTTGGAACGCCCCACCACGGCCGGCTCCATCCCCACTATCACCTGGTTGGCCGATCTGGCGGCCAGCCACTCCGCCAGCCAAATCTTGGCCTGGAGTCCAAAATCAAGCCCCAGCCCGCTGGCCTGGCGGTCGTCCAGCTTGTTGGATATTATCTTGACGCTTCCCCCGGCCGAAAGCTTTAATGGTTTGCCCCAGGGGGCGGTTTCCCGTTGAAAAGCAGCCGAAAGGTAGACGGCATTCTCATTGTCGCCAAAGCTTCCGGTTGACAAGGACCCCACATCGTATGAAAAACGGGGGATATTGTCCACCCCCAGCCGGATCCAGCCCAGCCCCAGGCTCAGCCGCTTGTTCAAGGGCCAGGCCAGGCCCAGGAAATCATGGTTGGCCAGCCCTCCAAATAGCTGGGTGTGGCAGAACATCACTTCCGGGCGGACCAGGCCGGAAAGCCCGGCCGGGTTCCAGTAAATGGCGCTGGCGTCATCAGCCAAAGGCCCGTAAGCCCCTCCCAGGCCCTGGGCCCGGGCGCCCACCCCCAGGTTCAAAAACTCCCCGCCGTAACTTTCGGCGTTGGCCGTGGCGGCCGCGATCAGCAGCAGGGTGGTGATAATTATTCTTTTCATATTCATCATCCTTATCGTAAAACAGCCAGTTTTTCGGTCTTCTTCTGCTGTTTGTCCCCGTTCCAAACCTGCAGTGTGTAAAAATACACCCCGTTGGCCACTTTTTGCCCGGAATCATCGTCAACATCCCAGCGCAGGGTCTTGACGCCGGAGGCATACCCGCCATTGAAGGTCTTGATAAGCCTTCCGGCCACGGTGAATACTTTCAGCTCGTACTTGTCGGCATGGTCGCCCACAAAAAAGTAAAAAGTGGCATAGCTCCCGTCGACGGGAGTGGGATAACAGGCCAGCTCATACAGCCCGAACTGGGCGGCCACCGTCAGCTGCACCGAGACCGCCGAGCTGTTGCCCAGGTTGTCGCAGGCCCCGAACTCCAGATTATGCTGCCCGTCGGCCAGATACGGGGCATAGGCCAGGGGCACGCTGCTGTTGTCCTGGGGCTGGGTCGGCAGATTGTACTCATTGCGGGGAACCAGCGCCCCGTCCTTTTTCACCCAGACTGAATCCAGATTGATGCCGTTGGGATCCTCGATCAGCACCGAATACTGGGGTCGGGAAACCCTTACTTCACTGCCCCAGCCGGTAGCCTGCTGTTCCAGCCTGGCGGTGATCAGGGGAGCAGTGGTGTCGGTTCCGATCAGTGGCATGAAGGTGCCCAACGAATCCGAATTGCCCCAGACGCTGAGAGTATCGGCTCCGCCTGGAACTTTTTGCCATAATTCCTGCCGGGTATTGAATCTGTAAATGTTCACCAGGCTCAGGTCTTCGACCTCCCTCAACTGAGGCCAGCCCAGACTGACCCATAATTTCTTTCCATTGGACAGTCCCCGGGTTGAATCGGTAAGATTCACAAAATAGGCGTCTCGGAAGTCGTCCCCGATCATTTTCAATCCAGGCTGGCTGGCCGGATTCAGCGGTGAATATTGATCAAAGGGGAAGGCTCCCACTATCGAAACGGCGCTGTCGTTCAGACTGGAATCGGGCAGGTAATATCTGATCTGAGGGTCCGCTTGCAGCAATGTCACTGTATCGCCGCTTCCCAGAAGGCCCAATTGGCGGTAAACTTTAGTGTCTGGATACTTGGGCAGGTCAAAATAGTTCGAAGAAAAATGATTGTTGCTGGTATCCTGTTCCGGCGGCAGGATTTTGGCAAAGGGGTCTATGGAAAGTTCTATCGAGTCCCTCTCCCTTCCCGGGCCCATGGTCCAGGGTACAGCCACCACCGCCTTGGTTCCGGGCAGAATGGAATCCAGCATCACAGTCACCGAATCCGTGGGGGGAAGCTCGTTGTTGTAGCGGTAAATATGTATCGGGATGCTGTCCGCAGTAATTTCCCCGTTATTATGGATGTCAGCAAATATTGTCAGACGCCGTTTGCCGCCGAACCAGACATTGTCGTTACCGTTGATTTTTTTCTGGGTCGCCAGGTCGGAGCGGGTCAAAAGATGGTGATAACACCATTTGCTTACGGCTTTGGCAACCCCCGGTCCGGAAAGGCAGATTCGGTAATTAAGCACCGTATCGGAAGTCCCGGAATTGATGATCTTGTTTTTTAGTCTGTAGAAACCGGGAGCGGTGCTGTCCATCAATGTTGTTTGAAGTCCGCTCGTATCAGCCCTGCTGGAGGATGTTCGCCATTCGCACCAGACGCTGTCTATCCCCCCCAGGCTGGAAGCTCCGCTGACGATATCAACGCTGTCCACCAGATTGACCGGGCAGGCCGGCGTGGCGGTTGTGCCGTAAAAGACCGGCTGGCCGATCCCCATTTCTCCGCAGGCGGCCCAGCTGCTGTCGGCGTCCTTGACAAAGGCCTTCATCAGGGCCTTCCCTGGGACCATGGTTGGAGGAACCTGGACCCTTGCAGTCACCTTGCCTGCCGAGTCGGAGAACACAGAATAGCTGACTGCCGGATTGCCGGCGGAGTCGCAAAGGGAAAGCAGGGTGATGCTCCCGGCTTTGAAGCCACCGCTTATGTTAACCGTGACGGAATCTCCGGGCAAAAGCGAAGCCGGAAGCATTGCAATTTCAATGCCCCGGCGGGCAACAGCCAGGCGCATGCCGGGATCACCCAGCAGATTAAAGCTGGTTATCATTTCTCCCGGCTGTCCCGAAACCGTGCCGTATCTGGCAGCCATTTCAAACTTGGAACTGATCACAATGTCGCCAAAACGTGTAAGTTCATAATCATCTACTGCCCCAAAAAATGCCTTCTCTAAGGCCGGGGGCTCATTGAATATTCCCCATGACGGCCCTGAACTGGAAAAAACACCTATCGCCCCGCTGTAGGTCTTTAAAAGCATGGCCTGGGACAAGGACACTGTATCAGGAATGTCAAAAGCCCCGCTGTAGCAGGTGAACGCACACACAAACGGCCAGCGGCCCCAGTTATTAAGCATGGCCACCTCATCGATTCTAAAAAAACTGTCGTGGGACCATACCTGGCCGCCCCCGTGCCCGTTATACCCCACCAAAATAGATCCCTCATTGAACTGGTCTATCAGATCCTGGGTGGTGGCAGGATTGCTGTGATAGACCTTTGAAACAGTGTAACGGGGATCCAACATGGCCGCCAGTAGGTTGCTTTCCACGTCAAACGCGTCCCCGGGATTTGTATTCCTTCCGGCTATCAGCATAAAATCACGCTGCCACTGGTCCAGCAGAGGCTGCTGTTCATATGACAATTGCTTGGCTTCCCAGATCTGACAGTCGTTGGCAGTATAGACTGGGATCCTGCCCACCGCGATGTCCGGCAGTGAAGAGAATTGATCATCATCCAGTATGTCGGCATAATAATTGTCGTCTGCAGTCGGGCCAAAGTCGGAGGTCCGGGTCAGATGCACCGGTATTTTATCGGAGGAAGAATGCCCGGAAAGATTGCGGGGATCCCAACTGCCGCCGCCCAGCAGCAAAACATAGGCCGGCGGGACCTGCCAGGTCATAAATGCCTGGCGCAAAAATTCTTTGATCGGGTGGTCCGAGGGTATCCCATAGCTAAAGGCGTCGTAGATGTCGGATGCCAGTACCACCTTGGCCCCGCTATACTGTGTTCCCCGGATGGCGGCCAATCTTGTGGCCGGCGCCAGGAATTCTTCAGTGGTTATTATCAGATATTGGGATGACTGGGAGGGGTCCGTCAGGGCCGGTGCCGGGATATGGTTGGCAACAATGGCCTTGGGTTTCAGCTTGTGCTGGTCGTCATTTTGCACTGCAAAATAGCCGGTTTGGGCGGAAGCCCTGTCATCAAAGGTCAGCCTGTAGTCCACTCCGTCAGGATCCCGCACCACCTGGGTTCCGGTAATTTTGCTAATCCCCAGCTTATACAGGTCTATGCTCTGGCTCTCAAATCCGTCTATTTCATAACGGAACAGGCTGTCTGATCCCTGGGAAGGAGGCTTAAAAGCCAAAACTCCGCCATCGGCCTTATAGTTTCTAGAATATTCCAACTCCATCCAGTTGAAAAAGTAGCTGTCGATGGCACCCAGCGGACCGTGCCTTAGCACCAGCCGATTCTGGCCGTCGATCAAAACTGAGGGATCTAATGTCGCTCTAAATATGTTGGGGGCCTGACCGTCCCATCGGATATTATTGAACGAGGTATCGTCATT
This sequence comes from bacterium, assembly GCA_030655055.1. Taxonomy (NCBI): domain Bacteria; species bacterium. Next base: position 1,465 of record JAURWH010000109.1, on the reverse strand, counting down.
CAGAGTGGCAATGGCCCAATGGTCGTTAAAGGTGTCCGGCAGCAGGGCGGTGTATCCGTGAAAACCTAAGGACAGGGTAACGCTGTCGGCCGCTTCGGGGTCAGGCCCGGGGAGGAAGAAGTTATAAACCATGCTGTCGCCTTCATCAATCCGGCGCCAGAACCAGCGGTCGGTCTGATCGCTGTACTCGCTGTTCAGCCGGCAAAAAAGACTGTCCTTTTCCAAATGGACCTGATCCCGGAAGGATCCAGGCAGGACATAGTTTTGGCTTACCGGGCTTCCATCCTCCTCTATCATCCTGGCGCCGAAACTGCCTCCGGCCCCCAGCCAGTAGACATTGTTCCGGAAGTAGGGGTGGTAGTAACTGCTGTCCCCCTTTAAACGCTGGCCGTAGAACTCGAAATAATCCTCCGGATCAAACACTCCGTCAGCCTGCCCCTTGAAATAGATGGGAACTTCCCGGCCCTGATTGAACAATTTATAGCTGCGGGGATCGAACCATCCGGGATTGAGCCCGGCCTGCATCAAATCATAATAACCGATCTTATAAATACCTTCTTCCTCTATGAATATCTTGTAGGGAAGCGTGTCGGCCCAAACGCCTGATTTTGCTTGTTTAGAAGAAGATGGACGGGAGGCCCAGCCTATCATCTGATTTGGATTGGCGGCGCTTTTGGCAGCGATCCACCCTATCCCTGTTGCCAGCTGGGCGGATTTCCCCGATGCCAGCGGCTGGTCGCCCAGGCCGACGGGCCGGAACCTGATCCGGACTTTGATGCTTTTTACATATGACAAATTGCTGCCGGCCGGAGAGAACCGCACCGGTTTAAAGGAAATGAAAGCCACCTTGTGGAGGCCGGCCCTTACCGGATGGGAAATGGTGACCAGGTCTGCAGGATAGACCCGGCTTCCCCGGTAACAACCAGGGTCAGGAACAGTTTCCTTGTTGATCAATATTTCGGAAGCCGGGGCCGGAATCTTCTTATAGTTCACGGCCATGGCCGGTTCGGATGAAACTATCTCTGGGATGGTGTTGGGCGGAACCAATATCATCGTTCCTACTATCGGCAGGGCCGGCAGGCCGGGTTCGGCCAGGCCTGGGCAGCCCTGGGCCGAGACACGGAAATATTCCTTTCCGTTTATTAATACTTGCTCAAACTGTGGTTGGGGGCAGGAAAGCTCCACTATCACACCCTGTTCTGTGGATTCAAGCAGATTAACGCCGGCCCAGGCAGGATAAAGGGCCGCAACCAGCGTCAAGAAAAGCGGCATTATTATTTTATATTTCATATTTACCTCACCACCAATAATTTTCTGGTAACTGCGGATCCGCCGGATTCAGCCCGGGTAAGATACAGGCCGTTGCTGACCCTGACCCCGCTACCGTCCCTGGCATCCCATTCAAATTCATGCCGTCCTCCGGCCAATTCTCCCTGATACAACTCCTTCACCAATTGCCCGGCAA
>JAURWH010000108.1 GCA_030655055.1 bacterium | reverse complement strand
CTTATAACGCCTGGTACAAAACCCGGAATTTTGGAATAAACCTGGCGGTCTCTTTTTGGTTTTACAGCGCACTGGATATTATACTTACCGATTGATCCCATCAATGAATAATACAAAATCTTTCATAGTACTTTTGGTCTTTGGTCTGCTGGCCGTTCTGGGCTGCGGGCCGGATGCCAAACGCGATAACCCGCTAGACCCGGTCAACGGCCGGGGGGTCTGGGGCACGGTCCGCAGTTCCAAAGCTTCTGCGGTGCCAGGAGCGGTGGTCACGGCCCGGCCGGTCAACATCAATACCGTTTGCGATGCCCAGGGCGCCTACAGCCTGGATCTTACCGGAGGGGAAAGATACGTGCTGACGGTCAGCCATCCCCTATACCGGGATGCATCAGATACGATAGATGTTCCTGCCGACGGGAAACTGGAGAAAGATTTCATCCTGGCCGGGAAACCATACCTTTCACTGCCCAAGGTAAATACTTATAAAATCGCCCATGAAAATGGTACTTTTGACAGAGGCTTGAAATTGGAATGTCTTGGCACCCATCCGGATGGACAATCTAATTTGGCGGCGTATAATCTGTATGCCTCGGTCAATAATAATAATTATCCAGCTACGCCAAGCCCGGTGGATTCTTTCAGCATAGCGTATATCTGGGATCTGAGCCTGGCCCTTATTTATGTGGCCACGCCCGATTCTGAAACCTGGATCATAGGGGAGCCGGTTTCTTTTTTAATGGAACCAAGCGAAGATCTGGCTCCATTGCAGGCAACTGTTCCATTGTTCAGCTCTGTTCCGACAAACCTTATACCTAACAACGGAGCGGCATTGACTTTGCCAGGTAAGTTAAGTTGGAACAACGCTGTAGCCAGCGTGGTGGATATCACAGTTGAGATATGGCAAGGCACCCAGTTAAAATGGTCCTTGGGCACAGCCAGTGTCTCCAGCGTTAACTGCAATGCCACTCTTATTTCCGGCGGTTATACCTGGTTAGTAAGAACCACTGACAATGACGGGAATACTGCCGCTTCCGAAGCAACTTTTATCATTCCATAATAAAATCAGATAAAAATAAAATGTCTACCGAGGAATTAAAACAAGTCGACAAAGAAGGGATGCTGGCCCTTTATGACATCAGCCAGGTGATCAACTCCATCCAGGAACCGGAGGAGCTGTTCAATCGGGTGATGGACCTGGTGATATCCACCACCAAGGCCGAGCGGGGCCTGCTGATGATAAAGGAACAGCCTTCGGGTGAGCTGGTGGTGAAGGTGGCCCGCAACTTCCAGCGCCGGCCCATAGAAAACCCCGACGAGATATCCCAGACCATCCTGACCCAGGTGCTGGAAAGCGGGGAAGGTACCCTGACCTCTGACGCCAAGACCGATCCCCGTTTCTCCGGCTCGGAGAGCGTGATGCTTTATAACATCCTCTCCATAATCTGCGTCCCCCTGAAAAAGCAGGACCAGACCATCGGCCTGATCTATGTGGACAGCCGCACCACCAGGAACGTTTTCACCGAGCGCGACAAGGTATTCCTGGCGGCCTTTGCCAACATGGCGGCCATCTCCATCGAGAATGCCAGGCTTCAGGCCCGGCTCAGGCAGGAGAACCTGATACTTAAAGAGGAGATCAGCCGCCAGTACCGTTTCG
>JAURWH010000107.1 GCA_030655055.1 bacterium | reverse complement strand
ATTATACAATATCTCTTGTAATATTGTAAAGCAATTTTTTACAGCGGCTTTTTGGCCTTGGCCTTCCGGTCAATGAAGTTTTCCAAGACCTTCAGGTCCTCGGAATAGACCTGCAGGAACTCCACCCCCACGTTGTATCCGGCTTTGGACTTCTGACAGCGGGCCACCCGGGCTATGGCCGCCATCTCCACCGGCTTGCCGGCCCGGATGAAATTGATCCGCATCTGCAGCACCTCATTGGCCGGCAATTTCCTGGCCGATGAGAACAGCACTCCGCCGGTGCTCAAATTCTTGGCCCGGGCCGGTTTCAGACCTTTGACATCCAAAACCCCTTCCTTGAGGGCCTTGAAATGGACCTTGATCTCCAACGGCAGGCGCAGGAACCTCCGCCTTTCTGAACTGCTTTGGGTCGCGATCATAACTTTATTCCCTCAATGCTTAACAGTTTTTTCTTCAGGCCGATGCCCCCGGTAAACCCTCCCAGCTTGCCCGAGGAAGAGATCACCCGGTGGCAGGGAATGATGACGGGCAGGGGATTGGCCCCCACCGCCTGGCCCACCGCCCGGGAGGCCTTGGGCCGCTTGACCTCCCTGGCCAAAGACCCGTAGGTGGTCAACTGGCCAGGGAGCAGTTCGGATAACTTTTCCCAGACGGCCCTTTGGAATTCAGTGCCGGACCGGATGTCGGCGGTAAAGACAAACTTGACCGGACTGCCCTTGAAATATGCATCCAGTTGTTTGATCAGCGCTTTGAACTGCCGGTCCGATCTTTCCGGGTTGACCCCGGCAAAATGCCGTTGCATCATCCGGTCAAAAGACTTTTTGGTAAAGCACAGCGCCACCAGGCCTTTTGAACTGCCCAGCAGATGCAGCGGCCCCAACGGCGACTGGTAAACAGCGTAATAATATTTCAGGATGGATTTCTTCATTTTGCAGTCCAAACATTCATTTTTTAATCATATTAGTAAGATGAACTCCCAGACTGTTACTTGAAACTCATCCCCTGTCCCCTTCTCTTTGAAAGAGAAGGGGAAATAGGCTTGCGCTGAGTAGCGCCGAAGTGGGTTGAGTTCTAAATCCTTTTCAGGAATATCCGGGCCGCGCCCCAGCTGCCCAAAGCCCCCAGCACCAGCCCGAAACCGAACAGCAGGGCCGATTCCCTTAAGGTGAAGAACCTCAGCATCCCGAATTGGGAGGACACCAGCCGCCACCCGGCATAAAGCATTATCAGCCCGATCAGGCTGCCCAGCGCCCCCTGCAAAAAGCCCTCCAGCACAAAGGGCCGGCGGATGAAGCCGTCGGTGGCCCCCACCAGCCGCATGATCTCGATGGCCGGGCGCCGGGCGTACAGGGTAAGCCGGATGGTGTTGAAGACGACTATCAGCACCGCGGCGCTGACTATGATCAGCAATGAAAAATCGATTGCTACCAGCAGGCTGCCGATGCGGTAGAGTTTGACCAGCCAGGATTTGCCGTATTCCACCTCTTCCACCCCCGGCAGTTTGGCGATATCCTCGGAGATCCGGGCGATGGCCTGGGGGTTCTGGCGGTCGGGATCAAGCGACACTTTGAACGACCGGGGCAGGGGGTTGTTCTCCAGCACCTCCAGAAAGTCGCTGGCCGCGCCCATCTCCTGCCGGAACTCATTCAGGGCGTCCTGCTTGGAGATGTAATTGACCTGGCCGATCCCCTCCATCCCTTCTATCAAACGCTTGGCGGCGTTGATCTCCCGCATCTCCGCGTTATCGCCGATGAAGGCCTGGATCTGGAACTTGCCCTTCATGCTGCTGACGGCGCTCATGAAATTGAGGGTCACCAGCAAAAAGGTGCCCAGCAGGAAAAGGGCCGCGGTGATGCTGGAGACGGAGAGCAGGCTTAGCAGCTTGGCCCGCTGCATGCCGGATATGGCTTCCCGCCAATAGTAACGGATATTCAAAGTAATATACCTTTAGTTGACTGATTCGGATTTTACCTCTTTTCGCCCCTTAAAGCAATACCAAATATCGAAGCCTCGTTCCGGTCTTACATAGAAAATAGTATGATATAAATTATCTGCGTAAATCTGCATAATCTGCGGATCGTATTCCCCGTTCACTTCATCGGCCGGATGCGGAGCTCGGACTGCTTTTCATCCTTCAGCAATTCCGGCAGGCCCGTGAGGTCGGTTTCCCCATAGTGGTAGGGATAGACGATCTTGGGCTTGAAGTCCTTCACCGCCTGGGCCAGCTGCTCCGGGGTCATGGTGTAGGGTTGGTTCATGGGAAGGAATGCGATGTCGATGTCCTTTAGCTGTGACATCTCCGGGGTGTTCTCGGTGTCCCCGGCCAGGTAGATGTTTCTGCCGCCGATATTCAGCACGTACCCGTTGTCCCGGCCCTGGGGATGGAACTTGTCCCGGCCGGCGGTGGTGTTGTAGGCTGGTATCGCTTTGATCTTGATGCCCCGGATGATGGCGCTGTCGCCCTGCTCCAGCGCCTGCCCGGACTTGAGAAGATTGCGGGCGGCATGGTTCAACACCACCGCCGTGCCCTTTTTGGTGATGGCCGCTATGGCCTGGGCGTCAAAATGGTCGTGGTGCTCATGGGTCACCAGGATCAGGTCGGCCTGGGGCATTTTCTTATAATCGGCATATTCGTTCACCGGATCCACGTGGATGATGAGGTTCTTGTACTTCATCATCATTGTAGCGTGGCCGATGAAGTAGATGGTCAAAGGGCCGTCGTTGGTCTCGATGGTGTCGCTGGGAAATTGGGCCAGGGGATCTGCTGCTATTGTTCCCGCCAAAACAAGAAGAAGATAGGATGCGATCGCGGTTTTCATGAAAGCCTCCTTTAATTTTTATGTTCATGTATCATTACACGGTTGGGATTCTCATCGTCTTGGGGCCAATACAAAGGGTTATCAATTATATACCGCCTGATTATATTGTATGATTTATCATTGCGGATGACGTGTTCGTAAAACCGGCTTTGCCAAACGGCTGGTTCGTTTTTTGCCCGAACAACATTGATTTGTCTGGTTACCGCAGATTTATAGGATCGAACAATCGTTGACAATGACCCTGTCTGTGGTTTTCCAAACGATAGGCCTGATGGTAGGGACACGGCATGCCGTGTCCCTGAAGGTGGTTCGATAATTATAATAGTGCCATGAATGTGATTTGGCATTATGATATATTCGCCCAGGAGAACATTTGTAAAATGTTGTGGTATTTCTCGCCAGGATTGATCCGCAATCTCTCCATATCCGTTCAATTCCATCCGGCTGTTAACTATTTTACCAAAAAGACAAGATCTACCTTGGGTGCAGATGGTTATGAAATATGCGCCTTCTTGGGAATAATCGTATTCCGGCAGTCGGATGGATTTTCTTTGGTATTTGAGGCTGTTAATAGGCATAATGTTGTATTTGGCGATACCTCGTAGTAGGGACACGGCATGCCGTGTCCCTACTACAGTTACCGGACGTCTCCTTCCCGGCAGATCCTATCCCTGGCAATGGCATACGAGGCCTGCTGGATATAGGCCCGCAGATACTCAAACATTTTCCCGGTTTCTTCCGGCTTCGCTGTTTGCAGATCGTTCTTAAAACCGCTGTCGTTCCGGTGATCATATAAACCGTTGATCTTCTCCAGGTCGCTGACCAAAACCAGCCGGTCATCGAAAACGGCGAACTCCGCCCCGTGGCGCACCACCGCGTAATGCTCCTTTTTGCCGGAGACCAGCGAACTGCCCATGGAGGCGTGGGTGGCGGAGAGGCTGAGCAGGTCCAGAACCGTGGGCAGAATGTCCACCTGCGAACCGATGCCGTCCACCCGGGCCGGCGCCAGGCCTTTAGGCCGGTAGATCAACAGCGGCACCTGGAAGATGGAGGCAAAGTCGTTGCGCATGGAATGGTAGGGATGGTCGCCGGTTATTATGAATACTGTGTTTTCATACCAATGTTCTTTCCGGGCTTGTTCAAAAAACCTTTTAAGACTGTAGTCGGAATAGCGCAAAGCCCGCCGGAACTTGTCGTCATCCTTGTATCCTGCAATCAGGGCCTCGCGGTAACTTGGTATCTTGAGGGGATCGTGCGGCGACAGGGAGAATATCACCGAGGCGAATGGTTTATTGAAACTGTTCATCCGCGACAGGGCGTCCAAAAAGAACTCCTCGTCGTAAACCCCCCAGGTGCCGTCCTGCAGGGAATCGGCCAGGCCGGGGTAATCCTCCTTGCCGTAGTATTTCAGGAACCCGGCGGTGCGGGCGTAGGCGTCAAAGCCCATGGAACCAACCTTGGCCCCGTGGTGGAACGATGTGGTGTAGCCCCGTTTTAAAAGGATATGCCCCAGCCCCATCACCCGGTTCATCTCGGCCTGCGAGTTGATGAAGGAATGATTATTGTAAAAGGCGGGTATCGAGGTCAGGATGGCCGGCACCGCCTCCAGTGAACGCTGAGAGTTGGCCATGAAGTTGGTGAACAGCAGACCTTGGACGGCCAGGCTGTCGAAGAAGGGCGTGGCGCTTGGCCTGCCCGGGTCCGGGCCCACCTGCCCGGCCGACCAGCTTTCCATGATGAAGATCACCAGGTTCAGTTTCTGCTCGGGACAGGGGAATTGCTTTTGTCTTAAGAAGGGATATTCCCGGTCCGCCATTGTTTCATTGGGATCGCGGAGCATCTTTTCAATCAGATTTTGAGCCTGCTCCCGGGGCATGAACTGGAATTCCGCCAGCTTGGGCTGGCTTAAACTGCGCAGCACGGTAAAGGTGGAGTTAAGGGCCAGGTACCCCGCCGACCGGCTCTCGCTGAAGAAGGCGTGGTTCTGCCGGATGGGCTTGGACTGCAGGCCGCCCCGGATCCCCAGCACCGCCAGCCCGGCGATCAGTACCAGGCTTAGGGATTCGGTGAACAAGTTGAATTTATAGGCGGTCTTTTTATCCAGCCGGGAAAAGAACTTCAGGCTGGAAAATATGAACACGCTCGTCAGCACGGCCAAAAGAAGGAACAGCGGCCAGTAGCCCCGGACCAGGCTGGGGACCATGTCCATTGTTTCGCGGGGCATGGCAAACAGCTCGAACATCAGGCGGCGCTGGGTGAAGGCGTAATAGCCGTAATCGGTCAGATTCACAATGAAGCCCGGTATGTTAACCAGCCAGAAAAGCGCCAGCATTGTTTTGGAATACCATTGATACCTCCCGGGAAAGCCCGGCAGGTTGTACAACAGCAGAATGACCCCGTTCAGCATCAGCAGGGCCGAGACGTCGAAGCGCAGGCCGTAGACAAAGGCCCACAGCACCTGCCCGGCCGGCACGCCGGCAAAATACTGGCGGTTGGCGATCAGGAAGCCCAGCCGGAGGAGTTCATAGCAGACCAGGAGATATGCCAGCCCCAGAATAGTTATCCGTAAGGGTTTTGGGACCAGCCCAAGGATATGTGTTTTTAGGTTTTTCATCAAAATGCAAACGAATTTATGTAAATCCTGATTTTCCTGTTTCCCTTTATAGCGATAGCCTAAAGACTATCGCTACAATCCATCAAGGCTTGTGCTGAGCGGTGCCGAAGTGCCTCTGCCGAGGCCTACCATAGCAGCCTGATTTATCAGGGTTGATGATTAGTAGCGATACCATTCATGGTATTGCATAGAGAAAAGATGAATATGTAAAGGCCACGTATTAGGGGAATCATGTAAATCCTGTCTTCCCCGGTAAACCCCGTTATTTCTTGTACTCTTCCGCCAGCTCCACATAATGCCGGGCGCTGGCCCGGATCTTCTCCACCGCCTCTTCCGGCAGCTGCCGCTTGACCTCGGCCGGCATGCCCATCACCATGGAGCGGGGCGGGATCTGCTGGCCCTCCTTGACCAGGGCCCCGGCCGCCACAACGGACCCGGCCCCGATCCTGGCCCCGGACAGCACGGTGGCCCCCATGCCTATCAGGCAGTCGTCCTCTATCTTGCAGCCGTGCAGGATGGCTCCGTGCCCGACGGTGACCCGGTCCCCGATGATGGTGGCGCAGTCCCCCAGCCCCCGGTCGTTAAGGTCCACGTGGATCACCGTGTTCTCCTGAATGTTGGTCTCTTTGCCGATGCGGATGTGGTTGATGTCCGCCCGGATGGCCACCCCGTACCAGATGCTGGCTTTTTCCCCGATCTCCACATCGCCGATGATGACCGCGGTCTCGGCCACGAAGGCGGCGGGGCTGATCTTGGGTGATTTGTCTTTGTAGGATTTAAGCACTTCTTAATTCCCCTATTATTTATGATTTTCTTTTTCTATTTCTTAATATTGTTGATTCCAAAACAAGACCAATATTTAAATATGGTTCATTTTTCTCAAGATAGCTCCCATTGAAGGGTACGCGGTAATTAGCATATATTTTTATTTTTTTAAACCCAATTTTTACACCATATAGAATTTCCGTATACATTACAGAACTGTTTTTGTAAAACAAATAATAATCTGTATTCAGCCCACCACCCACCCATAAATGCTTCTTTGATACAGGTAAATATACTTTTGCATTACCCAATACTAAAGGGGCTAATGACCCAATGCATATTGGTATAAATAAAATTTTACCCTCGCCTTCGGCCATAAACCACAAAGAAGCAAAAGCACATTCTGTAAATAATGCATTAGATGAGATCCTTGTCCTATGATCAGTAGTAGTTATGGTTGACACGCTTAAGAGTTCAGTTTCAAAATATGATTTGTCATAATTTAAACACAGCTTATAGTTGCTTTGTTTGTTTGCGGAATAATTTATTTCAGCATTCAAGTAACCCCATATCGTTTCGTCATCTTCATCATAAGAAAATCCCTGGGCCTTCGAGAGCCCATATAAAACAAAAACAATAAACAGCAATGTCATTACTATTTTTTTCATTCCGGTACAGATCTCCTTAATATATATTCTACTGATTTAAGATATTTGAGCATGACGGATTATTTCAAAGCCCCAGATCCCCTGAGATCCCCTGCATGGCCTTCAAACACTTCCCCACAAAATCCTCCAAACTCAGCCCCAGCCGGTCGCAGGTCTGGATCTGCTCCCGGTTGGCCCCGGCCGCAAAGCGCTTTTCCTTGTAGCGCTTCATGATGAACGGTACGTCCACATTGGCCAGCTTCTTGCTGGGGTGCATCAGGGCCGCGGCGACTATGAGGCCGGTCAGGGAGTCCGCCGCGTACAGGGCAAAGTCCATCTTGCTCTCGGGCTCCGTTTGCCCGGGGCCTGCCCTGAGACCGCCATCCGCGCCTTTGCTTCCGAACGGGTGGGCCTGAATGGCATGGATGACCTCGTCCGAGATGCCCTTGCCCTCCAGCATCTGGGCGGTCACCTTGCCGTGGTTGGGGAAATCGTTCACCGTCTGGTCGTAGTCCAGGTCGTGCAGCAGCCCGGCCAGGCCCCACTGGTCTGCGTCCTCGTTGAAATGGGTGGCCAGCTCCCGCATGCAGGCCTCGGCCGCCAGCATGTGCTTCTGCAAATTTTTGTTGGGAATGGTCTGTTCCATTAGCGCTTTTGCCTCGTTCCGTTCCATGAGATCTCCTATAGTTGTTTTAAATCAAAGGTACTGGTTTCGATGCCAAAGAGCCCGGTGCGGCTTATTGTGCAAGCCTCCTGGCAAAACCATCGATGGCTCCCTTGAGGTCGATGTCGCCCACCGGATACTCAAATGTCTTTTGCATGAAGGGTTTCAGCTTCTGGTGGGCCTCGGCGAAGCCCTGCGACGATTCCCGCGCCTCCCACCGCCACTTGTCGGCAATATCGACCTTCTTGTCAAAGTCCTTGATGGCGGAGGCCTGCTCCTCGCAGTCCAAAAACACCGTGCCGAAGGTGAAGCCCATGTTCTTGGCCTCCTTCAGCAGGTCGATGAAGTCGGCATTGAACCGACGCAGCTTTTTGGACGATGGCGGATAGATCAGGATCGCCTGCTTGCGCAGAGTTTCTATGTTTTCCGAGAATCTGGCGAAATCCTCGGGCAGGCAGTTGCTGAAGTCGTTGGCCAGCTCGGCGTACTGAACCACCAGCGGCCTTATGGCGCGGAGATACTCCTGCTCGGGCCGGCTGGAACCGCAGCCGCTGAGGGAAACAGCCGCCAGGCAGCAGGCCAGGGAAATGAGGAAGTACCGCATCTTTACTCTCCCGGTTATAAGTTATGTTTGGATATGGCTTGACTTCTTGAACCCGATAAAGGATAATTCCCCCATGCGCAGACTGACGAACAAAATAAAACGCCTGATGGTCTGGGGCCTGGTCCTGCTGGCGGCCTATGTCCTGGCCTCGGTGGCATGGGACATGCTGCATCTGCCGCAGATAGACGAGCTAAGGACAAATAATCCAAAGACCACTGCCCTGATGCAACAGCGGAGAAAAGAGGCCCGGGCCCGGGGACAGTCTTTTTCGCCCAACCAGGAGTTCGTGCCCTACGGGCAGATCTCGCCCTATCTGAAAAACGCTGTTCTGGTGGCCGAGGATGCCGGCTTTTTCTCCCATCAGGGGATAGACTACGCCGAGGTCAGGGAGGCCATCAAGGCCGACTGGAAGAAGAAGCGCTGGGCCAGGGGGGCTTCCACCATCACCATGCAGCTGGCCAAGAACCTGTATCTCTCCACCTCCAAAAGCCTGACCCGGAAGCTGTCCGAGGCGGTGCTGGCCCGGCGGATGGATGACCAATTGAGCAAGGCCAGGATCTTTGAACTGTACCTTAATTACATCGAATGGGGCCCGGGATTGTTTGGCTGCCAGGCGGCCTCGCGCTTTTACTTCGGCTGTGAGGTTTCGCAGCTGACCCCGGAGCAGGCCGTCCGGATGGCCTCTATCATCATCAATCCCCGGAGATACGGGCCCTTTGCCGACAGCAAGAGGATGTCCACCAGACGGAAATGGATCGCCCGGAAGATGCTGGAATACGGGCATTTGACCCAGGCGGAACACGCTGCCTTGGGTTTTTAAGGTTCACTGGCTGAGTTTCCCCAGCTCCTCCTCCAACTCATCGGCCCTCTCCCGGAATTCGGCCTTGGGAATGCTTTCATAGGCCTTCCGATACAGCTCCCTCCCCCTGACCCCGTGGTCAGGGTTTTTTGTTATCCTGAACAACTCATAATGAATGGCGGCCTGTTCGCTTTCACCGGGTGTCTTCGACAACAATTCCCGTAGGGCTTGGGCAGAGGAATCGGGATCGGGACGGGTGGCCGCATCCAACAATGCAGCGGAAAAGACATGATCAGGGCTCCCCAGCTCACCGGCCAACTGCCGGCCCTCTTCCAGCAAAGACCTGCAGGACGCTTTATCATTCTGCCTTCGCCGCAACTCGGCGAACGACAGCAGCGATTCGCAAAGCTGCCCCCGCGCGGATATCTCGCGGCTGATCTCTATCGACTGCCGGTAAAACGCTGCCGCCTTCTCCCATTCCCCCTGATCCCGGTAGATGTCGGCCGTGTTGCCCAGGGAAAGGCACAGGATGGGCTTGTTCCCCAGCTTCCGGGCGATATCGGTCTGGACGGCATAGTCTTTAAGGGCGTTTTGCCTGTCACCCATCAGGGCAAAGGTCACACCCCTGTTGCCTTCGGGATTGCTCAATCCGCTGATGTCGCCCAGCTCGCGGAATATCATCGAAGAAGCCTGAAAATCGCTGATGGCCTGCTGGTATTTGCCCAGCAGGTTGTAGATTATCCCCCGGTTGTTTAGCACCCGGGCCAGCCCCACTCTGTCCCCGGTCTGGTAGCAGAGGGCCTCCTGCTGCCGGTAACAGTCCAAGGCCCCGTCTATCATTCCCAGACACCAATATATCACCCCCTGATCGCCCAGGGCATCGCCGATGGATTCTTTGTCCTCCAGCCTTTGGGATATCTCAAGCCTTTGCTGATTATACTCCAGCGCTTTTTGGTACTGGCCCTGCATGCGGTATACCCATCCCAGATTTCCCAGCACCATGGCCAGCCCTTTAAGGTTTCCGGCTGTTTCATTCAGGCTTTGGGCCGCCATCAGGGAATCCCTGGCTTCGTCATACCGGCCGCGGTTGCCAAACAATACTCCCAGCCGGGACCGGCTCTCGGCTTCAAGCTGCGGCCGGGCGGCCTTAGCAGCGGCCAAAAAGTTCTCCCGGTATAATTCCTCGGCCTGGTCCCACTTTCCGGTCAGGTCCAGCAATTCAGCCTTGCGGTGCTTGAGATGGTAGGGATAGAATGCCACTGGCGGCTTTGGTATGACTATCCATACAAATTGCTTCCTATGTCTGACGGCCGGATTCATTGTCAGCAGGTCAAATGAAAACAGGCGATGATCTTCCCATTTTTATCGGCTGAACGGTTGTATTCTTCCACGGCTTTTTCAGTGGGCATTACCAAAAGCCGGATGCTGTTTTCCCGGCAATGCTCCTCCACTTTTTCGTCCACCTTCATCAGCCCCGGCAGGCCCTGGCCCACTAACAGGATCTCAGGCTTCAGGGCCAAGATCCCGGCCAGGTCTTCCATCTGCAGCAGATGGCCTTCCTTACGCCACCACTTGCCGTCGACATGGTCGGGATAGATGATCAGGTCGGACTTAAACTCCCGGCCGCCGATCTTGATCAGCCCGAAGGAATAGCTTTCGATCTTCATGCTTAAAACCACTTGAGCTTGTCTTTTTCGTAACGGTAAAACCTTCCCAGCAGGTGCATGCTGCAGGCCCAGCAGTATAGTCCCGTGAATACGGTCACTACCGGACCGATCAAAGGCATTTCCCACAAAAGCAGGGCCGGCAGGGAGGGCAGCAGCAACGCCCAGAACAGGAGGCAGAGTTTCAGGTAATCCCGGCCGCTTTTGGCCATGGAATCCAGCACCTGCGAGGGCAGCAGCGAGGGCCAAAGTTTTTGGGACATCACCATCATCAAAAAAGACATGGGAAAGTACAGCAAGCCCAGCAGTAGGGTGAAAGCCGTCAGGGAAACGGAAGGGCTTATTTTTTTCTGGGCGGTGGCCGTGATCGTCATGATCAGGGGCATAAAGGACCACAAACCCACTGCCAAAGCCTTGAGGGCCGGTCCTATCAGGTTGGCGAAAACATCCCCAAACCCCGGCCAGTCGGGGAAGCCGGTTTTTCCCAGGGCCGTCCGCCAGGTGATTGAAGCATATAAACCCGGCAAAACCAGCAGCATGGCCATTCCCAGAAGCCCGCCGGCAATGCGGGACATAACTGTCATGGCCAGGGGAGCCTGCCAAAGCACCGCCGAGAACAAATATTCAAACATCTTTCCCACGGCAAAAAATACGGCAAGCAGGCCCAGCATGAAAATACCCTGGCGGCTGGCCGGATAAAGCAAAGTGCTTTTCATGTCCCGCCAGAAAGGGATCTCCTTTTTATGGGCCTCCTGCCATTCGTTAAACCCTGCGGGGCCAAGCTCGGCAGAGATGACCGACAGCACCACCGGGTTTTCCGGTTCCAACTCACCGGCGGTCAGCAGATCATTCCTGGCTTCCTTGGGCAGGCCTGCCTCCCTGGCGGCCCTGGACAGGTCCAGTAGGTCCTGAACCTGGGGCTTTTTGTCTTTCAGCGAGTCCTGGAGCCGGTTGAACTCATCCAGTTTGGCCGGACTGATGTCCTCCTGGTTCATCGGGCCTCCTTATTAGTGTAGGGAGCAAGCATTTTCATTATCCGGGGGTCCGGCTTTATCCCGGCCTTGACGGCCAGGCCATAGAATCCTGCAGCTTCGACATACTTATCCTGGAGGTAGCAGACCAGGGCCAGGCGGTCCCAGATCTCGGGATCGTTTGAATTCAGGGCCAAGGCAGCCCGGTACTGGGTTTCGGCCCCGGGCCAGTCGCCCAGCTTGGTATAGACCAAGCCCAGGTTCTTGCGCAGGCCGGGGTCATCCGGGAGGTTTCCAACGGCGCTGAGGAAGGCTTTTTCCGCGCCGGCCCATTTGCCCTGTTCCATCAGGACCAGGCCCAGGTCGTTCTCTATCAGCGGGTCGCCGGGCCTCAAAGCCAGGGACTTTTGGAATTCCCTCTCGGCCAGGTCCGAATGGCCTTGGGCGTAGTAGCGCTGGCCCAGCACCGTATGGGCAAAATACGAATGGGGTGAATGTTCAATGGCGTTTTCCCAAAAAGAGATATCGTTGCGGTACACAGCGGAGTGCTTTGTGGTTGTTGCAGAGAACAACAACAGTACCGCAACCGCCGGGAGCAGTGACCATTTTTTTTCGGACAGTTTTTGAACCGGAACCAGTTCCATCGCCATCACCATAAAACCCATCAAGGGCAGGTAAAGGCGCTGCTCCAGCAGATAGGCAAAGTTAAGGGTCCTCAGCGCCGTCGGCAGCAGAAAGACCAGGAACCAGGCGGCCCCGAGCAGGAAATATCTCTTCCTTCTGATGCCTCCCCATAGTGCCAGAATGAACAGGATTGCCAGCACCGCAAGGCCCCAGTACGGCCTGGTGTCGGCCGGTATGGGCATCACCGACAGGTTGAAGGGAAAGACTATCTTTCCCAGATAACTGAATAACCCGATTATATTCTCGTATGGCGTGTTGAACTGGGGAGAAACATCTTTTGCCACCTGCCACCTCATGCCTAAAAAACATGCCAGGACCACGGCCCAGACCGCGGCCGCCGGCCAAAGATCTTTGAATCTCCTTTTGCGGTCGGATGGTAAAACAAACACCAGACCGCAGATCACCGGGACGATCACCGCCGTTTCCTTGGTGAACAAGGCCCCGGCAAAAAACAACCCGTGCAGCCACAACCAGCCGGGTTTTTCAAGATATTTCAAAAAGGCCGTCACCGAACCCAGCACCATGATGGCCAGCACCGTTTCGTAACGGCCGGGGATGAAGGCCACGGCATGGGTCAGCACCGGATGACAGGCAAAAAGAAGGACGACGAACAATGAAGTCTTCCGGGGATATCCCAAAAGCAGCAGAAACTTGAAAAACAGCCCGGAAGCCAAAAGGTGAAAAAAGATGTTGGTCAAATGATAGCCCATCGGATCCTTCCCGGTCCACAGGGCATCGGCCATGAAGGTCAGCGTCACCAGCGGCCGGTAATAGACGCCTGGAGACTGCCAGTTCATGTCGGTCTTGAAGGCGGTGAATATGTTATGCCAGGAGGAGATGTTCCCGAAGTTCTGCAGTATCAGGTGGTCGTCGTCAAAAAAGGCAAACCCAAAGAAGATCGCCCTGAAATAGACCGCCAGGCCCAGCAGGGCGATGCAAAGGTATGGACGCCAGCCCTCGGTCAGCCGGTCAAAGACCAAAGAAGGCTCTTTGATGCTCATGGCCTTCAACACCGTCACGACAGGCGCGGTTTGCAGATTATCTCGTGGACCTTCAGGTCAAAGAAATCCTGGGCGTTGACCGGGGTCAGCACCACCGCGGTGTCGGCCCCGCTGCCGGTGCCCCCGATGCAGACGGCCTCCTCCTTGACCGAAACCAGCCCGGCGTCGGCCGCCATCATGGCGATCTCCAGGCAGACCTTGAACCCCTGTCCCATGGTCCGCAGGGTGTAGGCGATGATCTCGTCCAGCTGGTAGGTCTTCAGTTTGAAGCGCACCGCCCGGTTCACACCGCCCAAAGCGTGCTGGCAGGTAAGGACCTTGACCCCCAGTTTTTCCAGCCCGGCCTTGTTCTCTTCGGACAGCTCCTGAATGTCCTTGGCCGAGAAGCCGGTGGAATGCGTCACCGCCACTATGTTGAAGTCTTTGAGCAGTCTGGCGGCATCCAGGGCCGTGGCCCCGGAAGTGGTGGCCACGATGATGGTCCTGATCCCCAGCTCCCTGGCCCTTTGTCCGGCCAGTTCCAAAGTCTTTGCGGTGTTGGCTGGTCCCGGCTTTTCAAAATAAACCTGGCTCATAATTTTCCCCTCAGCCTTTGGTTTCTTTTTTCGATCTCCCCCATGATCTCCTCGGCCACCTGCAGCGCCCTCAGACCGTCCCGGCCGCTTACCAATGGGATCGTGTCATTGATGATGCAATCGGCAAAAGATCCCAGTTCGGCCTTCAGCTGCTCGACCTTGTCGATCTGCGGTTCGATGAGTTCCATTACTTGTGAAAGATCGGACACTCCGCGGGGATCGCCCTTCAGCTTGTGGAACTTGACCCCGTGATTTAAAAAGTCCACGGTGATGTAAGAATCCTTCTGGAAGAACCGCATCTTGCGCTCCTTTTTGCCGGAGATGCGCGAGGCGGTAAGGTTGGCCACGCACCCGTTCTTGAACTCCAGCCGGGCGTTGGCGATGTCCTCCCGGTCGCTGACCAGGCTGCAGCCGATGGCCGAGACCCGCTCCAGCTCGGAATTGACCAAGCTTAGGACGATGTCGATGTCGTGGATCATCAGGTCCAGCACCACCGGTACGTCGGTGTTGCGCCCGCCGAAGGGAGAGATCCGCAGGCATTCGATGAATCTGGGGTCATGGATATGAGCGGCCGCGGCCAGCAGCGCCGGATTGAACCGCTCGATATGGCCCACCTGCAGCTTCAGCAATTTTTGTTCCGCCAGAGCTGTCAGTTCCCGGGCCTGGGCCACGGTGGCGGTGATTGGCTTTTCCACCAGCACGTGTTTTCCGGCCGCCAAAGCATCCATGGCCGCCTGATGATGGCCGGTTGTAGGGACTACGATGCTGACAGCATCCACCTGTTTCAACAGTTCCCGTTGATCGGTGAAGAACGGCACCTTGTGCCTCCCGCCTACCTCCCTGGCCCGGGCTTCATTGATGTCGGCCACTCCGGCCAGTTCGGCATTGGGAAGTTCGGTGCAGACCCGGGCGTGGTGCTGGCCCAGATTCCCGGTACCTATGACTCCGATCCTTAATTTGGACAAATTTTGTTCCTTCCCGTCAGTATAGTTGGTCCTGCTTACGATCCCTGCAGATTTAGGTCTGATTCAGGTCCTTAAGCTGGTATTGAGGCCTTTCCCATTGGCTCAGATAATGCGTGAAGGCTGCGGCCAGGGTCTGGTCTTCTGACTCCACCGTCAGGTTCTTGATCTTCTTCTCAAAGTGTTTGCATATCAGTCCTGCCGGGAGGGTGACGACCCCGAAAACGAACAACTTACCCATCATTGAAATGAACGGCATTCCCTTTGATACCAGCAGCAGGTAAATGAGCAGCATGGCCCCGCACATGGCCAGGTAATAGATGGCCAGCTTCATGCTCAAGTTGATGGTTTCCTTGGCCATCATCAGGTTCTGCCTGGTTCTGATCACCCCCTTGATATCATTGACCAAGGTCCTGGTCCTGAATATCATTATCCCGTTCATTATGAAGGCGGCAATAATGCCAAGCCACAGTATCATTCCGGCCATTGTTTCATTTTCCATGGCTTATTCCTCGAACCCCGCTGCTTTCAGTTTCCTGGCTTTTTCCTGCTCCACCTTCTGCTCGATGGCGATTTCCGGGATTGAGCCGGGATCGCCGGCCAGCACCTCGTCCAACGCCCGGTCGTACCCGGCCCGGTCCTTCACCTCCGGGTAATAGTTCTCGGCCATCAGCACCTTGGTGGCCAGGTAGGCCGGCGCCAGCGCTATGGCCTCTTCATAGTATTGCTTAGACTTCTTCATGTCGCCGCCCGCTATGCCCGGGGCTATCGCGTAGAAGGCCCCCAGCCAGCGGGCCGGTCCGCCGTAATAGTAGGCCTTGTCTATGGAATACAGGTAGATGATCATCTTGCGGGCCTGCTTGGCGGGACCCAGCTGCTTGAGGATGTTGCGCATCTTCCCCCACTTGCCGTAGCAGGTGGCTGTCCAGAAGATGCCGCCGGCGAATTCTTTGGGCACGCCGTTGATGGCGTCGCCCATGCCCTTCTTTTCGGCCTGATAACGCTGTTTGAACCCCGGGTCATAGCACAGCGCCTTGATCCCCCACTCGTAGCCGGTGTAGTAGTCCTTGGATCTCTGCTCCCCTTGCTCGAAGGCATCGGCCAGGAAATAGTAGGCATAGGACAGCCGTTCGGCCAGGGCGTAGCTGGGCTCCTTCTGGTATCCTTTTTCGTAGATGGCAATGGCCTCTTTCAGCGCCGCCGCATCGCCGCGCTGGTCCCACTTTTCCCGGGCCTGATCGAAGACATTTTGTTGGGCCAGGGCTCCGGCGCCGAAGAGAACCGTCACCAACAAACCTGTAATAAGATATTTTTTCACAGCCTTCTCCTTGTGCTTTGGATTTCAGGTTAGTGATTATGGATCAACAGCTCACGCAATTATCCTGATATAATAATATCTTAATAATAACCCTTTGTAAAGCAAAAAATTAGGGTCTCCGCACTGCTGCGGAGACCCTAAGGGTTCAACCGGCTCCATGTCTATTTTTCATATTTGTCAATAAAGGCGAACTCGTTCAATGCCAGCCGGGGCGGCCGGTTGGCCTCGCCCTTTGCTTGGTCCGGGCTCAGTTTGGGGCTTATTTTTTCATCATGCTTCCCCACGTTGATCAGGGTAATGACCGTCATATCTTCCGGTATCCCCAGAGCCTCCCGGGCTTTAGCCGGATCGAACCCGGCTATGGGATGGGCCACCAACCCCAGTTCCGTGGCCCGCAGGATCAGGGACATCACCCCCATCCCGGTGTCGAACAAATTATACTCCCGGCCGTCCTTCATGGCGCAGTCCAATTCCTTTTTGCTGAACACGGCAATGATCATTGAAGCCTCCTGCGCCCACTCGTTTCCCTTGGAAAGGGCCGGGCGCAGTTGTGACAAAGCTTCCTTGTCGTAAGCAAAGACGAAACGCCAGGGCTGTTTGTTGAAGCAGGACGGGGCCAGCGAAGCGGCTGTGGCCAGGTCTTCCACCAGTTCTTTTGTTATCTGGACCGGGGCCAGCGAGCGGTAGGCCCGCCGGGACAGGATCGCGGTTTTGACGTCCATGGTTTTATCCTTTTTGAATGGTGGGGCTGTTGTTGACCCGGATACCAATATACCCCCAATCTGTCATTATTTCAAGCCCGGATGATGCTTTTTTGTTGACAGCACCAGGCAGTTGCTATAAAATTAGTATTCAAAATATTTGAGGTAGGTAATCGTAAAGAAATCCTGTTAATCCTGTCAAAAAAATTTAGGAGAGAAACATGTCCATCTGGCAACTGCTGCTGACCCTGCTTCCCATCGCCGTCATATTAGTGATGCTGATAGCCTTCAAGCGCCCGGCCGACCAAAGCGGCCTGGCCGGCTGGCTGGCCATCTCCCTGGCAGCCTTCTTTTTTTTCAACACCTCGTGGGAGGTCATCCTGCGCTCCACCGGGGCCGGGATAGTACGCTCCTTTTCGGTCTCGCTGATAGTGGCCGCCTCGCTGCTGCAAATGGCGGTGATGGAGAAGACCGGGGCGTTGAAAAGGGTGATCATCTTCATCAAGACCCTGGCCGGGGGGAACCAGGCGGTGCAGATCATGCTGATCAACATCGGCTTCGGCACCCTGATGGTGGCGGTGGGGGCCACCCCGGTCTCCATCCTGCCCCCGATCCTGCTGGCCATGGGCTATTCCTCCTACGTGGCCATCGCCCTGCCCTCTATCGGATACGACTCCCTCTGCACCTACGCCCTGCTGGGCGCGCCGATAGTGGTGTTCGTGGACATCGCCAACAGCTTTCTGGGAAAAGGAAATGAGATCGGGCTTAAGCAGGCCGGACAAGTGTTCTTCATGTTCCTGCCGGTAGTCTCCACCATGATCGGGTTCTGCATGCTGTGGATCGTGGGCAAATGGCAGGCGGTGCGCCGGGGCTGGCTGCCCTGTCTGCTGACCGGAGGAGTGATCGGAATTGTCGCCTATTTCACCAACCGCTTCGAGAACCTGGTGGTGCTGACCGGCGTGCTGTGCGGCCTGGCGGTGATCGCGGCCATGGCCCTGTATCTTAAGGCCTCCGGGAAAAAGATCATCGACCGCAGCCGGCTGAACCCACAGGAGCTGGAATTCGAAATGACATATCCCCTGTGGAAGGCCTTCCTGCCCTGGCTGATACTGATCGTGCTGATCCTGGCGCTTAACCTTCCCAAGGACAGTTTCAACTTCCTTTACCGTACGCTTAAACTTCCCATCAACGGCCTGACCGCCGACGGCAAGCCCCTGGACACCCGGGCCCTGTGGCAGGCCTACACCTGGATACTGGTCAGCACCGCCCTGGCCCTGCCCTTCCTCAGACCAACCAAATCCCAAATGAGGGAATCATTGAAAATATGGCTGAAAAGGGCCCCCCGGCCGGTTTTCGCCGCTGCCATCTTCTTCGCCATCGGCGAGATCATGAACATGTCGGGATATGATATGAGCATCGGACAGTTCGCCGTGCCCAGCATGATAAAAGTGCTGGCCGACTACTCCACCCAGGTCTTCCGGGGAGGCTATGGCGCTGTGGTGTCCTTCATCGGCTTGTTCGGCGGCTTTTTGACCGGCAGCGAGGCCTCGGCCATCGCCATGTTCGCCAAGTACACCATGACCACCGCCCAGAACCTGGGCCTGTCCTTGAAAGGACTGATCATCGTCACCGCCGGGCTGGCCTTCGGCGGCGGGCTGGCCAGCGTGGTCTCGCCGGCCAAGCTCCAGAACGCGGCGGCCTCAATAGACAAAATCGGCGAGGAGACCAAGGTCTTCAAGGTGGCCTTCGTGTTCTCTCTGATACTGACCGCGGTCACTTCTTTGTTTGTGGTTCTGCTTTTGAAAATATACGGATAGAACCGATACCCTATCAGTATTTATTCCTCCCTAAATGTCAAAAGCCCTCCTGTTTTCAGGAGGGCTTTTGACATTTTCCGTTTCTATTTTATGGTCTTAATGACCTCTTTAAACCACCGCCTGGCCCGGGCATCCTTGCGGCGCAGGTCGGCCGGATCCTTTGTGTAGAATAATGTTTGAAGTTTTACCGCCTCCCGGGGAGGTAATTCATAATGAAGATAACGCCCCCGGAAATCATAATGAAAGGGTCCGTGCTTCATCCTCAATGCTTCCACCAGCATGTTCAGGGTCATGAAATAGTTGTACTGGGCCTCGATGTAATTCTTGCGGTTAAGTTCCTTGGCCACGTAATTAGAGAACAGCTCAAACATGCTGCTCAACCTGGCCTTTCGCTCTTTCATACCGGCCAGGAACTTTTTCCGGTCCAGCCGGGGCGGCATGCAGACCCCGGCCTTGTCAAAATGGACCAGGGCTTTCCCGTGGATCTCGGTCTCCAGCAGCTTGTCCTTGCTGCTTTGGGGCATCACCCCCACGTCCACCAGCAGGAATTCATCGGCCAAGGCCAGCTTGTAAAAGGTGTGGATCATGTCCGGCCAGTTGGGATGGCTGGTGGACAGCCGGGCTTTGATGGGGGAGAGGTTCTTCAGGATCGCTTCCACCTCTGCGGCGGCCTGGGCGGCCTGTCCGTCTTTGGCGGCCACCATCAGGTCGATGTCCGACCAGCGGTCCATCCGGTCAAAGGCGGCGGCCCCGCCCTCCCACATGGCCAGGATGTGTTTTTTCGGCTCCAGGGCCTGCCGGAGCGACTGCAGGATCACAGCC
>JAURWH010000106.1 GCA_030655055.1 bacterium | reverse complement strand
CTGCTGGCATCGGGCCTCTGGAGCCTGGCCCTGGCCGAGGTGAATGTCAACATCAACGTCGGGATACCTGTCATCCGTGTTTCTTCGGATCCAGTGATGACGGTGATCCCCGGGACCTACATCTACTTTATAACCGAAAGCTCCGAGGACATCTTCTTTTACCAGGGTTACTGGTGGCGGCCGTATAAGGGACGCTGGCACCGGGCCAACGGGTTCAACGGTCCCTGGACGTTCGTCAAGCCCGGCCGGGTGCCTCCGGGGATGCTAAAACTTCCTTCGGGCTGGCGCAAATTACCTCCCGGGCACCCCATGGTGAAACATTCCCTGGTCAAGAATAACTGGAAACAATGGGAGAAGGAAAAACACTGGGATAAGAAAGCCCAAAAGAACGATGCCGGCGGCGGCAAAAAGGACAAAGCAAAAGGCCGGGGAAAAAAGTAACCCCTGTAAACACCTGTTATAAATAAGCTGCCCCGATCCCGGGGCGGCTTATTTATTTTAGTGGGATGTCTGACGTCCCGGCATTAATGAGATCCGCCACGTTATGAAAACAGGCGAGGCTGAAATTTCCGCCTCGCCTGTTGCAGTTGACCGGATGCTACCTGGCCGCCTCGGCCCCTTTCTGCAGGGCCTTGACGTTCAGGGCTATGATCTCCGGCTTGGCCCGCTTGAAGACCTTGGTCAAAGCCTTGGAGATGGCCTCGATGGAAACGGCTCCGGTCGCACCGGAGAAGGCCCCCAGGGCCACCATGTTGGCGATCTTGGTGGTGCCCAGCTCTTCGGCTATCTTGTTGCACTCCACATAAACAACTTTGATGTCGGTGCGCCTGGGCTTGGAGTTGACCAGCGAGCTGTTGATGATCATCAGTCCGCCCGGCTTCACCAGCGGCTCAAACTTGGCCAGGCTGGGCTCGTTCATCACGATCACCGTCTCGGGCCGGGAGACCACCGGGGTGGCCACTTCGTCCGAGGAGATCACCACCGAGCAGTTGGCGGTGCCGCCGCGCATCTCGGCCCCGTAGGCCGGGAACCAGGAGACGTGCTTGTCTTCCAGCAGTCCGGCCTGGGCCAAAAGGATCCCGGCCGAGATAACTCCCTGGCCGCCGAATCCGGAGATTCTAATTCCCTGATGCATCAGTTGGCCCCTCCTTCTTTTTCAGGTGAACGGAAAACCCCCAATGGATACATGGGCATCATTTTTTCGGCCACGAACTTTGCCCCGTCCAGCGGGGTCATCCCCCAGTTGGTGGGGCAGGTGGAAAGCACCTCCACCAGGGAAAAGCCCTTGCCCTCGATCTGGTTCTGGAAGGCCTTTTTGATGGCTTTCTTGGTCTTGATCACGTTCTGGGCGTTGTGGATGGAGGTCCGCTCCAGGTAGGTCGCCCCTTCCAGCGGGGTCAGCAGTTCGCAGACCCTGATGGGAAAGCCGTTCACTTTGGGATCGCGCCCGGCCGGGCAGGTGGAGGCCTTCTGTCCCACCAAAGTGGTGGGGGCCATCTGGCCGCCGGTCATACCGTAAATGGCGTTGTTGATGAAGATGATGGTGATGTTCTCGGAACGGGCCGCCGAGTGAACGGTCTCGCCCATGCCGATGGAGGCCAGGTCGCCGTCGCCCTGATAGGAGAACACGATGCACTCCGGCTTGGAGCGCTTGATGCCGGTGGCGATGGCCGGACCGCGGCCGTGGGGGCCCTGGATCATGTCGCAGTTGAAGTAGGAATCGGCGAACACCGCACAGCCCACCGGGGCCACTCCCACCGTTCTTTCCCTGATCCCCAGTTCATCCAGGGATTCGGCCACCAGCCGGTGGACGATGCCGTGCCCGCAACCCGGGCAATAGTGCATTTTCATGTCGACCAGGCCTTGGGGTCTTTTATTCAGCAGTTCCATTATTTACGCCCTCCCTTCTTTTTAGCAGCCTTGGCACGTTTGACGTTTGGCGTTGAACGTTTAACCGGCCGGGCTTTTGGGGCCTTGGACTTCGTGGCAGTTTTCTTGGCGGCCGGTTTGGACTTTTTGACAGTTTTCTTGGCCGCCGCTTTTTTGACGGGCCCGGTGGTCTTGATCTTCTTGTAAACTTTTTCGATCTCGGCAAAGACCTCTTCGCTGGCGGGGATCCCGGCCGGCCGGGCATACAGATCAACCACGGCCTGCCCGTTTATGGCCAGGCGGACGTCCTGCACGAACTGGCCCATGCTCATCTCCACCACCAGGAAGTTCTTCACTTTTTCGGCCATCTTGGCCAGCGCCTGGCTGGGGAAGGGCCACAGGGTGATGGGCCGGAACAGACCGACCTTAAGCCCCTTGTCCCGGGCCATCTTCATGGCGGCCGAGGCGATCCGGGAGGAGGTGCCGTAGGCCACTATTACCAGGTCGGCGTCCTGGCAGTTCCGGGTCTCGTATAAGACCTCCTTTGCTTCTATCTCCTGGTATTTCTTCATCCGGATGAAGTTGATCTTCTCCAGCTCGTTCTCCCGCAGATCATAGGACTTGACGATCCTTTTACCGCGTCCGGCAGCCACGCCCAGCTCCCAGCCCTTTTCCTTGCGCGACTTGGGATCAACTGTTTCAAATTTGAATTCCACCGGCTCCATCATCTGGCCCAGGATTCCGTCGGCCAGGATCATGGCCGGCATCCGGTATTTCTCGGCCAGTTCAAAGCACTTCATGGGGAAGTTGCCCATCTCGTCCACCGAGTTGGGGGCCAGCACTATGGTCCGGTAGTCGCCGTGGCCGCCGCCCCGCACCGACTGGTGGTAGTCGCCCTGGGAGGCCGCGATGTTGCCCAGCCCCGGGCCGCCCCGCACCACGTTGGCGAAGAAGAACGGCAGGTCCGCCCCGGCGCAGTAGGAGATGCCCTCCTGCTTAAGGCTGATGCCGGGGGAAGAGGACGAGGTCATGCTGCGGATGCCGGTGGCCGCCGCCCCGTAGATCATGTTGATGGCCGCCACTTCGGACTCGGCCTGAATGAAGGCCCCGCCCACCTCGGGCAGGCGCCAGGACATGTACTCCGGCACTTCGTTTTGCGGAGTAATGGGGTATCCGGAAAAGAACCGGCACCCGGCCCGGACCGCGCCTTCGGCCATGGCTTCGTTGCCCTTCATTAAGATTTTTTCACCCATTATATTTATTTCTCCTGTAAAATAATGTTACTTGGGAATTGGAGCACGATCCCCGTTTCCATAGAATACCCTTGGTTTCGCCAGTTTTCGTGCTTTTTTGTGGGAGTCGTTATTTCCAGACCGAGATGGCCAGGTCGGGACAGATCTGGGCGCACAGCCCGCAGCCGATGCAGCAGTCCTGTTTGGCCAGCTTGGCCGGGTAATAGCCGGTAACGCTGAAGGTCTGGGACATGGAGATGCACTCCTTGGGACAGGCCTTGGTGCAAAGCTCGCAACCCTTGCAGCGGTTCTCGTCCACCCTTATTTCGGGCATGTTAAAACCTCCTGATTTTGTGGAATTTATAATATTGGTTATTGTTGTAACGATTCATAGCCACCAAGACACCAAGGCACTAAGCCCTATCAAAAATGGGAACGGGGTAATATCAAATTTAATTTGTGTCTTAGTGTCTTTGTGGCTGAATGGTCTATTTTTAAAGGAAACCCAAAAAGTATTCTAACAGAATTGATTTTATTTTGCAAGGGCAAAATGTTCAAATTTATGTTTTTCTGCCAGCTTTTGATATTGACAAGCCAAACATTAAGTGATATCCTAAACTAATATGAACAGAAACCATTCAAGCATATGAGACGCTGTAATAAATGCCAGCGACCCCTGCCCCCCGGCAGCAGCTTTTACCAGCTGAAAGTGATGCTGCAGCAGGGTTTTGACGGGGTGATCAAACTTGCCCAAGGCACCGACCTGGCCTCGCTCCTCAAGAAGATCGACGACCAGACCGCCGGGGTGCCTGAACATTTGCTGGAGGGCGAGGTCCACCGGGAGTTCCTTTTCTGGCTCTGCCCCCGCTGCAAGGAGAAATACTGCGCCAATCCCCTTAACCTGCCGCTGGATAAAAGCCAGGTTCCCCAGAATGTCTCGGACCTGGAAGAATAACCGCCAGTTTACAGTCGGACCGTTTACTGTTTTGCGTTTACCATTTATGGTTTTCTGCCTTCGTTTTAGTTTTCGTTTTTCGTTCCCTCCCAAACATCAAATCCCAAACCACAAATCCCAAGCTATAAGATGCCCCACACCCGCTTCGCCCACCTTCACGTTCACACCGAGTACAGCATCCTGGACGGACTGATCCCGGTCAAGGACCTGATCGCCAAGGCAGTGCAGTACAAGCTGCCGGCCCTGGCCATCACCGACCACGGCAACATGTTCGGGGCGCTGGACTTTTACACCCAGGCCCGCAGCGCCGGCATCAAGCCCATCATCGGGATCGAGACCTACGTGGCCCCCAAGGGCCGCACCGACCATGCTCTGGCCGAGACCGACGACACATCCTATCATCTGCTGCTTTTGGCCCGGAATGAAAAGGGCTACAAGAACCTGCTGGTGCTCTCCTCGCTGGCCTATCTGGAGGGTTTTTACCGCAAGCCCCGGATAGACAAGGAGCTTTTGTCGCAGCACGCCGAAGGCCTGGTGGCCCTGTCGGCCTGCACCAAGGGTGAGATCCCCCAGGCCCTGCTCAAGGGGGACAAGGAAAAGGCCAAAGCTGCGGCCTTGTTTTACAAGGACCTGTTCGGGCCAGATTTTTACCTGGAGATCCAGGACCACGGGATGGAAGACGAGAAGGTGATCAACCCCGGGTTGATCGCCCTGAGCCAGGAACTGGGGATCGGCCTGGTGGCCACCAACGACGTCCATTATCTTGAGGCCAAAGATGCCAAGGTCCACGATGTGCTGCTCTGCATCCAGACCGGCACCACTTTGGACGATGAGAAACGGCTGAAGTTTTCCAACCAGAGTTTTTATTTCCGCTCACCCGAGGAGATGGTCAAGCTTTTCGGCCACATCCCCGGAGCGCTGGAGAACACCGTGGCCATTGCCGAGCGCTGCAACCTGACCCTGGACCAGCTGACCTGCGGCAAGCTGCACCTGCCCCATTTCAATGTGCCGGCGGAATTTCCCAGCCAGAACGCTTACCTTAAGCACCTGGCCGAGACCGGACTGGGCAAAAGGTTCGGCCAGCCCACCCCCGGCCAGCGGGATCGTTTGTTGCGGGAGCTGGAGATCATCGAAAAGATGAACTTTGCCGGATACTTCCTGGTGGTCAAGGATTTCGTGGATTATGCCAAAAAGAGCCAGATCCCGGTGGGCCCGGGCCGCGGCTCGGCGGTGGGCAGCCTGGTGCTTTACAGCCTGGGCATTACCGATGTCGATCCCCTGCAATACCACCTGCTGTTCGAGCGTTTCCTGAACCCCGAGCGGATAAGCATGCCCGACATCGACATCGACTTCGGCGACAACAAGCGGGACCGGATGATAGACTATGTGATCGAGAAATACGGCAAGGACAGCGTCTGCCAGATCATCACCTTCGGCACCATGCAGGCCAAGGCGGCCATCCGGGACGTGGCCCGGGCCTACAAGCTGGCCTACAGCGAGGCCGACCGGCTGGCCAAGCTGATCCCCTTCGGCAAGACCATCGCCGAGTCGCTGAAGACCACCCCCGACCTGGTGAAACTGATAAAATCCGATCCCCGGTTCGTGGAAGTGCTAGAGGTGGCCCAGGCGGTGGAGGGCCGGATCCGCAATGCCTCCACCCACGCCGCCGGAGTGGTGATCACCCCCGGCCGGCTGACCGACTACCTGCCCCTATTCAAGAGCCCCAAGACCGGAGACATCTCCACCCAGTTCGACATGGGCTGGCTGGAGAAATGCGGCCTGCTGAAGATGGATTTTCTGGGCCTCCGCAACCTGACCGTGATCGAGCAGACCCTGGAGATGCTGGCCGCCAAGGACGTTAAGATAGACATCGAAAAGATCCCCTACGACGACGCCCTGACCTTTGAACTGCTGCGGCGGGGCGACACCATCGGCCTGTTCCAGCTGGAATCGGCGGGGATGCGGGACCTGACCGTCAGGTTCAAGACCGCCTCCATCGAGGACCTGATCGCCATCATCTCCCTGTTCCGTCCCGGCCCCATGGACCTGATCGAGGATTTCCTCAAGCGCAAGAACGGCCAGGAGAAGATCGAGTTCGAGCATCCCCTGCTGGAGCCCATCTGCCGGGACACCTACGGGGTGATGATCTACCAGGAGCAGGTGATGCAGGCGGTGCAGGCCCTGGCCGGCTACAGCCTGGGCGCGGGGTATCTGATGCTCAAGGCCATCAGCAAGAAGAAGCAGGAGGACCTGGAAAAACAGCGCCCGGCCTTCATCAAGGGCTGCCACGCCGTCAACAAGATACCCAAGGAAAAGGCCGAGAAGATATTCGACACCCTGGCCAAGTTCGCCGGCTACGGCTTCAACAAGTCCCACGCCGCCGGCTACGCGGTGCTGGCCTACCAGACCGCCTATCTCAAGGCCCACCATCCATTGGAATACATGGCCGCCCTGCTGACCAGCGTGATGGGCGACACCGCCAAGACCATGGCCTTCATGGCCAACTGCCGCGAGTCCAAGCTGGCCCTGCTGCCCCCGGATATCAACAAAAGCCTCTATGCCTACGCCCCGGAGGAGAAGTCCATCCGGCTGGGGATGGGAGTGGTCAAGAACGTGGGTTCCTCGGCGGTGGAGTCGGTCATCAAGGCCCGCCAGGCCAACGGCGATTTCGGTTCCATAGAACAGGTATTGGAGCAGGCCGACGCCCGGCTGGTCAACCGCAAGGCTTTGGAGAGCCTTATCAAGGCAGGCTGTTTCGACAGCCTGGACCCCGACCGCACCGCCCTGCTGGAAAAGCTGGACGACCTGATGATCCGGGCGGCCCAGGCCCGGGAGGATCAGATGAAGGGCCAAACCCTGATGTTTGACGCCGGAGCGTCAGTCCCTCCGGCCGCAGCCAAGGCTCAGGCGGCCCCGGCCAAAGCCCCCCATCCCATCGACCGCAAGGCCTTTCTGGTCTACGAGAAGGAGTCTCTGGGATTCTATCTTTCGGGGCATCCTTTGGAGAAGCACACCGCCGAGTTGAAAAGCCTGGCCACCCACACCATCAGCCAGCTGGCCGAGCTGGACGACAACGACCAGGTGATAGTGGGCGGGCTGATCTCCAGTTTCAAGATCTACACCCCCAAAGGTTCAAAGCCCATGGGATTCGTCAGCCTGGAGGATCTGACCGGTTTTTGCGAAATAGTGGTCTTTGCCGACCTGTTCGAAAGCAAGCGGGAGTTCATAAAAGAGGACACCCTGGTGCTGGTGGCCGGCAGCGTTTCCACCAAGGAAAATGAGTATCCCAAACTAGTGGTGGCCGACCTGTTCCCGCTGGAGCAGGCCAGCGGAAAGCTGGTGGAGTTTTTGGAGATCTCCCTGGAAGAGGACCAGCTGGATCAGAAATTCAACCAGGCCTTGACCAAACTGTTGGACGGGCACCCCGGGAACTGCCCGGTGGTATTCTCGGTTAAGGGGGAGAACGGCCTGCCGGTGAAGATCAAGCCCAAGAACATCAAAGTGAAAGTGGAACATCAGTTGTTCACCGGGCTGGCCGAACTGCTCCAGGGCCCGTACTTTAAACTGGGCGGCAAATGGAACCCGGCCCCGCCCCGCAAGAGAAACAACTACCAGCGCAACGGCCAAAGCGAGTAGAGTCCTATGACCCCTACGGAACACCGAATACCCTGCCCACTAACAAGCACTTAATAAAAAAGCTGGGTTTTTGCGGTTTTTCGTGTGTTTCGTGCCTGCGCGCTGAAGCGCTTTGGCGCGCAAGCGGGGGGAAATGTTTCCCTGCTCACTACAAGTCACTAAAATAAACCTTTTAGTGGCTTTTCGTGCATCCTTCGGCACTGCTCAGGACAAGTTTTAGTGGGAAAAGGTTTTCCAGTTTTTTGCCGATTTTGCTTGATTTTTCGGCTATTTTTGTTATATAATCGCTATATATTGTATAGTCCTAAAGCATACACACAATTTATAAGAGGGAATATGAAAACATTACGGATATTGCTTGTATCTTCCCTGCTATTGCTGGCAGCTTTGCCCTGCCTGGCCCTGCAGTTCGAGCAGTTGGTGGACATGCCCACCGCCGGCACTTTGAACCGGGCCCAATACTCTGTAAATCTGCGGATGCAACCGGTAGGCGGCCTGCTATTCGGGCTGAGCTTCGGCCTTTTTGACCGCCTGAATCTGGGTTTCTCGTACGGCGGGGATAATATCATCGGATACGGAAACATCAACTGGAACCCCCAGCCTGGTTTTCAGATCAAGTACCGCATCTTTGACGAGAGCTATGCCATGCCGGCCATCGCGCTGGGCTTTGACAACCAGGGCTTCGGCTACTGGGCCGGAAGCCGCTACTTCATCAAGTCCCGCGGTTTTTACGCCGCAGCCAGCAAGAACTACAAATTCCTGGGCACCCTGGCCTTTCACGGCGGAGCCAGCTACAGTCTGGAAGAAAGGCACAGCGAGGACAATGAAGTTGATTTTTACGTCGGCTTGGAGAAATCGCTGAACCCCGAATTATGGATGATCGCCGAATATGACGGGGCGTTTAACGACAACGTCAACGACGACCAGTACGGTGAAGGCTACGGCTACCTGAACGTGGGTTTACGCTGGCTGTTCAGCAACCGCTTGATGCTGGAGGCCGACCTGAAGAATGTCCTGCGAAACGGAGAGCAAGACACCGATGCCGGCAGGATCGGCAGAACAGTGAAACTGGCGTATTACGATTCGTTCTAGATTTAGGACCCAAGTAAAAAGCCCTGACGAGAGATCGTCAGGGCTTTTTACTGTAATTGGCTAAACCAGTTCAAATTTTAATTTTAATGCATTGCAGACCCGCAGAAAGGTCGTCATATTGCAGTTTATGCCGTTCTCGACCTTGGACAACTGCTGCTGGGTTACATTGGCCCGCTTTGCCAGCTGGGCCTGGGAAACCCCTTCGCGTACACGGGCCTCATGAACTTTGAGTGCAATGACGACCAGTTCCCTCTCCTCTGCATAGATCTTAGCGAATTCCTTGTCCTTTAGGGCCTGGTTCAAATAGTTTCTAAATGTTTTCATGGGTTTGCTCCTGTAGTTTTAATAGGGTATTCCTTTGGAGAAAATCGGCTCGGTTCTTCTTTGCTTTCCGCACCTCAGCCTCGGGGATAGCATCAGTTGATTTTCGAAATGGATGCGATAGAATGATGTAGTTCCCATAACAGAAATAATAAAGTATCCGGAACTGGTCGCCCGATAATTTGATTCGTAGTTCATGTATCCCGTCTTCCACCAGATCGGCAAATGGCCTTGGCAAATAAGGCCCGTTTTCTGTCAGGGCTGCTATCCAGCTTAAGACTTTGGCCCGGTTTCTGCCCGACAAAGAATCAAGGAACATTTCAATCTCACAATAGCCTTCATCTGTTTCATAGTTTAATACCACCCATTTCTTATCCACCATATTACACCTTTTTTGATGTATTGTCAAGAGGTTATAATTGCTTTCTTTTACCGATTATAAGCAAATAGGGTGACAGTAATAGAGGCCCAAAGTAAAAAAGCCCTGACGAGAGATCGTCAGGGCTTTTAATATTCCTGGTATTTATGTGATTCCAGGTTCTTTACCTTCCTGCGCCGAGATATACACCCCCGCCATGATGAACACCGCACCTATCATCTCAAATATTGACGGCACCTGTTTAAGCACTAAAAAAGCCAGAATGGTTGCGCCCACCGGCTCCGCTATTATCAGCATGGCGATCCGCGGGGTGGGCAGATACTTCAAACCCCAGTTGAAAATACTGTGCCCCAGCAGCTGCGGGCCTATGGCCATCAGTGCAAAGTAAAGATAATTTATCTTGGGGAAACCGCCCAGAGGTGTCTTGGCGGCCAGGGAAGCCATCAATAGTATTACTGCCGTCATGGAATAACAAATGGTGGTATAGGTCACCAGGCTCAGCCGCTTTCTCAGGTGCCGCCCGGTCAGAAGATAGCCCGAGGCCATCAGCGCCCCGGCCAGGGCCAACAGGTTGCCCAGGTTTCCCATCCCGCCGGCGGCCAGCGCCCTTCCCCCGATGATGGCCCCGCCGGCCACCACCACAGCGATGGCGACCAGGATCCGGGGGCCGGTCTTCTCCTTAAGGAACACCCAGCCCAGGATGCTGACGAACAGGGGATTTATGGTCACCAGCACCACCGAACTGGTGACCGAGGTAAAGCTAAGGGAATAGACCCAGGTCACAAAGTGCAGGCTCAGGAACAAAGCGGACAGGGCGATCCATCCCAGATCGCTCAATGGAATTTTCTTCGGGCCCGTTTGACGAAAATAGAACGGCAGCATCAGCAGTCCGGAGAATAGCAGGCGGTAAAAGGCTATGGCCAGCGGCTGGGCGGTGGATAGTTTGATCAGAATGGATCCGAAGGATATCCCTATCACACCCAGGGCCATCACCGGCCAGAAATATGATGGTTTGTTGGTCATTTTTTATCTGATGATTCTTCGATATTGCCACGACCTTTAGGTCGTGGCAGGCAATCGGGGTTGAAACCACTAGAGAGATTTTTATTTTACAACCACGAGCTAAAGCTCGTGGCAATGGAAACCGGGGATCTTACTCCCTTCCGGTTATCACTGTATCCTTCCCAAAATTCACATCATCCCGCCCCGGATGATCCTGGTTGTAATGCAGGCCCCGGGATTCCTTGCGCTGGATGGCACAGTCTATGATCATTTTGGCCACGGCCGCTATGTTGCGCAGTTCCACCAGGTCGGGGCTGACCTGGTACTTCCAGTAATAATCGTGGACCTCGTCCATTATGGACTGCAGGCGGTTTTTGGCCCACCACAGCCTTTTGTCGTTCCGCACTATCCCGGCGTAATTCCACAGCAGCCAGCGGATGGAAAGCCGGTTCTGCCGGATCACCACCTTTTCCCGGCTGGGAACAGATCCGACGTAATCCCAGGCCGGAACGGCGGCCGCTTCCGGTTTTTCCTTGACGGCGGCCGTGGCCGCCCGGTCGGCAAACACCAGTGCTTCCAGCAGGGAGTTCGAGGCCAGACGGTTGGCCCCGTGGACGCCGGTGCAGGCCGTCTCCCCGGCGGCGTACAGACCATGGATGCTGGTGCGGCCGTCCAGGTCGGTCTTTACCCCGCCGCACATATAATGGGCCGCCGGCACCACCGGGATCAGGTTTTTCAAAAGATCAATCCCCCGCTGGGCGCAGCCCTGGCTGATATTGGGGAATCGGTCATGGAACTTCTCCAGCCCGATCGGGGCAATGTCCAGGTTGACGTGAAAATCGCCGGAGGCCTTCAGCTCGCTGTCTATGGCCCGGGCCACCACATCGCGGGGAGCCAGGTCGGCCAGCTTGTGATATTCCGGCATGAAGGCCCGGCCCTTCAGGTCGCGCAATACCGCGCCCTCGCCCCGCACCGCTTCGGAGATCAGGAACGATCTCTCGTTCTCGTCCAGCGAATCCTGATACAGGGTGGTGGGATGAAACTGCATGAACTCCATGTTGGCCACGGCGGCCCCGGCCCGGTAGGCCATGGCAATGCCGTCCCCGGTGGCGATGGCCGGGTTGGTGGTATGCAGAAAGGCCTGCCCGCAGCCTCCGGCCGCCAGCAGGGTGATGCCCGCGGCATACTCCAGGATATTACCGGTCTTGGGCTCCAGCACATAGGCCCCGCGGCAGGCATCTTCCCCGCCGCTCTGGGACATGATCAGGTCTATGGCCAGATGGTGCTCCAGGATGGTGATGTGGGGATGGCTGCGGATCTGGTGCACCAGGGCCCGTTCCACTTCCTGCCCGGTATAATCCTTGGCGTGGACGATCCGGCGTTTGGAGTGCCCCCCTTCGCGCCCCAGGTCCAGCCCGCCGGACTGCCCTTGAGTGAAGGCCACCCCCAGACGGGAAAGCTT
>JAURWH010000105.1 GCA_030655055.1 bacterium | reverse complement strand
CATCACCGAGCGCAAAAAGGGCGAGCAGGAACTGCGGGAAAGCGAGGAGCGTTTTAAGTCCCTGCATAACGCCTCCTTCGGCGGAATAGCGATCCACGACAAGGGGCTGGTGCTGGAATGCAACCAGGGGCTTTCTGACATCACCGGGTATTCCCGGGAAGAATTGCTAGGAAAGGACGGGCTGCTGCTTTTCCATAAGGATTCCCGTGATCAGGTCATGAACAACATACTTTCCGGTCATGAAAAACCCTATGAAGTGACAGGCCTGCGCAAGAACGGAGAAACATACCCGCTCCGGCTGGAAGGCAGGGGCATACCATATAAAGGAAAAAGCGTCAGGGCGGTGGAGTTCCGGGACATCACCGAAAGCAAGAGGGCGGAAAACTTGCAACGGGCCCTGTACCAAATATCGGATTCGGCCATCGGCTGCCGGGACCTTCAGCAGCTGTACCTCCAGGTCCACAAGACCATCGCCAAACTTATGCCCGCCGAGAACCTGTATATCGCTCTTTATGACGAAAAAACGGAGATCATTAGTTTCCCCTATTATAAAGACCAAAAAAACGATAACACCGCGTCGCGTAAATTCGGCAAGGGACTTACCGAACACATCATCACCAGCCAAAAGCCTTTGCTGGTGAACAAAGAGGTCCACGATCGGCTGCAAAAGGAGGGCCGGGCGGAGTTCATGGGCCAGCCTTCCAAACAGTGGCTGGGAGTGCCCCTGCAATTTGACAGCAAAACTTTCGGCACCCTGGTGATCCAAAGCTATGACGAAAAAGCGGAGTACACCCAAAGAGACCTGGAACTGTTGAGCTTTGTGGGCGGGAACGTGGCGGTGGCCATCCACAGCATAAAATCCGAACAGGAGCTGGCCGAAAGCGAGTCCCGCTACAAAACCTTCATGGACTCCGCCACCGACATCAGCTTTCTAAAGGACGATCAGCTGCGCTATCTGATGGTCAACAAGGCCCAGGAGGAATTCTTTGGCAAACCGGCCGGGTTGATACTGGGAAAGACCGACTACGAACTGATGCCCCCGGAGGCGGCCCAGTCCTGCCGGCTTTCGGACCAAATGGTGCTGGAAAGCAAACAGACCATGCTCAGCCACGAACAGACGGGCAACCGGGTCTACGAAGCCCGGAAATTTCCGGTGGAACTTCAGAACAGCAAGACCGGAGTGGGGGCCTACATCCGGGACATCACCGAACAGCAAAGGGCCGACCGGGCCATCCGGGAAAGCCAGGAAAAATACCGCGACCTGGTGGAGAACATCAACGATGTGGTGTTTGCGGTGGATATCCACGGAAAACTGATGTACATCAGCCCATCCGTCGAGCAGGTCTTTGGATATCGGCCCGACGAGATCATCGGACGGAATTTCATTGATTTCGTGGACGAAGCCGACCGGCCCCTGCTGGCCCGGGAGATGCAAAGCCACAGTCAGGGGGGCGTGGCCCCCGGCGAATACCGGATCACCACCAAGAATGGCGTCACCAAGTGGATCTCTTCCTCCAGCCGCCTGATAATGGAAGACGGGAAGCCGGTGGGCCTGAATGGCCTGATGACGGATATCACCGAGCGCAGGCAGGCCGGGGAGCAGATACGGCTGGCGGCCAAGAAGTGGGAGACCACCTTTGACTCCATCGGCGACGGGATCTGCCTGCTGGACCGGCAGTGGAAAATACTGCAGTGCAATCAGTCCTTCATCAACATGGTCGGCAGGCCCTATGCCGAGGTGCTGGGGCGGTCCTGCCACGATCTGTTCTACGGGACAGACCAGACATTGGAAAAGTCCCCATTGACCAGGATGGAACATTCCCTGCACCATGAGACACAGGAACTGGAGAGGGCCGGCCGTTTCCTGCTGGCCAAGGCTGACCCCATAATTGACCATCAGAAGGCACTGGCGGGCGCGGTGTACACGGTCACCGACATCACCGACCGCAAGCTGCTGGAGCAGGAGCTGCTGCAGGCCCAGAAGATGGAGGCGGTGGGCTTTCTGGCCGGGGGGGTGGCCCACGACTTCAACAACATGCTGGCCGGCATCGTGGGCAACGCCGAACTGCTGCAGCTTAAGATCTACGGCCAGAAGGAGCTGGAGAGCTATCTGGACAACATCATCAAGGCCTCGGGGCACGCCGCCGGCCTTACCAAGCAGCTGCTGGCCTTTGCCCGCAAGGGGCAGTACCAGCAGGTCCCGGTCAATGTCCACAAGGTGATAGCCGAGACCCTGGGCATCCTGGGCAACACCATAGACCGGCGGATCAAGATAGAGCAGCACCTGCGGGCCAACCCGGCGGTGATCCTGGGGGACCACAGCCAGCTGGAGAACGCCCTGATGAACCTGGGGATCAACGCCCGGGACGCCATGCCCCAGGGCGGCAAGCTGATCTTCTCCACCGACCTGATAAACCTGGACAAGGAATACATCCTTCAGCGCAACTACAAGGTGGAGCCCGGGCACTATATCCAGATCTCGGTGGACGATACCGGCAGCGGCATGAGCGAGGAGGTGAAGCGCCACCTGTTCGAGCCGTTCTTCACCACCAAGGAAAAGGGCCGGGGCACCGGACTGGGCCTGGCCGGGGTCTACGGCTGCATCAAGAACCACGGGGGCTCGGTAGAGGTGTATTCCGAACCGGGCCGGGGCACGGCCATCAAGCTGTACCTGCCGCTGTACGCCGATCTGACTGCGGCCGGGGAGCCGGACTTTGTCCAGCTTAAGGAAATGGCAGTTACCGCCGGCACCGGCAGCATCCTGATAGTGGATGACGAGGACATGATCCGGACCATAGCCGCCCAGATCCTTAAAACCGCGGGGTACCAGGTGCAGACCTGCGCCGACGGCCAGGAGGCGGTGGATCTTTATGCCAGGGATCACGGCAACATCGACCTGGTGATCATGGACATGGTGATGCCCCGATTGGACGGGCGGGAGGCTTTTAACCAGATGCGGAAAATTGAACCCCGGGTCAAAATGCTTTTGTCTTCGGGCTTTTCCGAGGACGGCGACGCCCAGGCCATTTTGGAGGACGGGGCGCTGGGATTCATCCAGAAGCCCTACCGCAGCGCGGAGCTGCTGCTGAGGGTGCAGCAGGCGTTGCAATTAACAAAGAACAATTAACATTGAACATATCAGCCACAGAGACGCAGAGACGCAGAGATGTAAAGGTATGATTAGGGTTTCGTGGTTTTAGTGGGCAAAGGTATTAATAAATCTGTGTTAATCTGTGAAATCTGCGGATGGGTAGGTTCTTCGGTAATCAAACCAACAACCAAGCGCTTAAAGACATGTTTCAGTTAAAGGGCCTGACCCTGAACCACAAAAGCACGGTGCTGATCATCCGCTGGCTGGTGGTGCTGCTGGTGATCTTCATGGCTGCCTACAGCCCCAAGGGTCTGGATTTCAGCAGTCCCAATTATCTGCTGTCGATAATATACCTGGTGCTGAACCTGGCCATCTCCTTCATCCCCCAGCGCTACTTTGACAAGGGCTGGTTTGTCTATGTCCTTTTTGTGCTGGACATCATCTTCGTCTCGGCGGTGGTCTATTTTGCCGAGGGCATAGACACCGACTTTTACCTGATATACTTCCTCAGCATCTTCATGTCCAGCGTGGGCCAGAGCCTGGGCGGCTCCTTTCCGGTGGCCATCGTCACCTCGCTGTTGTACGGCTGGCTGGTCTACAAGAAATACGGGCCGGACATGTTCTCCGAGCCCTCCTTCTGGCTGAGGATCCCGTTCTTCTTCCTGATCGCCATGTTCAGCAGCTTCTGGTCGGTGCAGGTGGCGGCCGAAAGAAAGAAGAAGGAGCAGGCCGAGGAATACGGCCAGCGGATGAAGAACGAGATCGAGCAGGCCACGGTGGAACTGCTTAAGATGAACGAAGAACTGAAATACTACAAGGAATACAACGACAACGTGATGGCCAGCATCACCAGCGGGGTGATAGTGGTGGACCTTTATTCCAAGGTCACCACCTTCAACCAGCAGGCCTCCGGTATCTTCAAGCTGCCGTCCTCGGCGGTGGTGGGAAAACCGCTGGATGAGTTCATAGAACTTAAACCGCTGGCCGAACTGCTGCAGCGCACCATGGAGACCGGCAGCAACATCCACCGCGATGAGATAGTGGTCAAGGTCGAGGGGGCCGAGGACGTTCCCATCGGACTGTCCACCTCGCTGCTCCACAGCCAGACCGCCCGCACCAACGGGGCCATCGCCATCTTCAACGACCTGTCCCGGACCAAAAGCCTGGAGGAGAGGGTGAAGCACTCGGAAAAGCTGGCGGTGCTGGGCGAGATGGCGGCGGTGATGGCCCACGAGATCCGCAATCCCCTTAACGCCATCGCCGGGTTCGCCCAGCTGCTGCAGACCAAGGTGGAGGAATCCGACCCCCGGCGCAAATACGTGGACATAGTCACCCAGGAGGCCTTTAGGATAGACACTCTGATCTCAGACATCCTGGATTTTGCCCACCAGAAGAAGACCGCCAACCTTGCGGTCAATGTGGAAAGCCTGGTGGACCGGGTGATTGCCGCCAAATCGGACCAGGCCAGGCGGAAGGAGGTAAGCCTGATAAAACAGGCCGCCGCCAATACCCCGGTGGTGATTGGCGATGCCGTCAGGCTGGAACGGATACTGCTGAACCTGGTGAATAACGCCATTGACGCCATGGACCAGCCGGGGGCCATAACCATCAAAACCGAACGGCTGGAGAGCGACCGGGGACCGGTGGCCTCGATCATGGTCCAGGATGAAGGCTGCGGCATACCGCTGGAGAACCTGGAGGCCATTTTCAAGCCGTTCTTTACCACCAAATCGGCCGGGACCGGGCTGGGCCTGGCCATCATCCAGAAGATCGTGGAGGAGCACCGCGGTCAGATCACCGTAAAAAGCCAGATAGACAAGGGAACCACTTTCAGCCTGGTCCTCCCTGCGGCGGCAGAGACGGAGACACAACCACCGGGGCAGACAGGAGCGCCTCCGCTGGAGCTAGGGCGCTTGAAGAAGCCCGACATAGAAGCGTAAGCGGATTAACATGATTTACTTTTTACAATCGAGTCACTGCGAGAAAACACACTTGCCGGACAGGTGAAGCAGTCTAATGAAAAAGTAGATTGCTTCGCAAGGCAAACTCGCAGACCATCTCGCAATGACACTAGGCAAAGGGCAATGAATCCGACTACGGGATACTTTCCTACGGGGTACTCTCCTACGGGGTACTCTCCTACGGGCCTACTTTCCTACGGGTAATACTCTACTACCGGCCTACGTTACTACTTACAAAATACAACCAAGGAGCACCAACATGAAGCGCATCATCGTGGCCGATGACGAGGCCAACATCAGACTGCTGATGGAGGCGGTTTTAACCGAAGAAGGTTACCAGGTGGTGACAGCGGCCACCGGCCGGGAGGCCCTGAGGAAGATACTTAAAGAGGACTTTGATCTGGGAATATTTGACATCAAGATGCCGGATATGAACGGCCTGGAGCTGATCCAGAGGATCCGGGAACTTAAAAAGACCTTTCCGGTGGTGGTCTGCTCG
This sequence comes from bacterium, assembly GCA_030655055.1. Classification (NCBI taxonomy): domain Bacteria; species bacterium. The sequence continues at coordinate 275 of JAURWH010000105.1, read as the reverse complement.
GCCTTCAAACACCTGCAGGACGACTACGTCATCGGCACTTCTGGCATTGCCGCCTATATCACCAAGCCGCTGAACTTGGAGGACTTCAAGAAAAGGATCAGGGAAATATTGGAGCCCAAATGATCGTCTTTTTGGGGGCATAAAAGGGGAAGGGATACCAAAAATGCTCTTAACAGCGGTATCTGTATTTAGTATAATACAGATACCATGCTACTTAAATTTAGCTAAATACAGACATCATGACAAACAAAAACCGCCCCGCAATCTTCTATAAT
>JAURWH010000104.1 GCA_030655055.1 bacterium | reverse complement strand
CGGCATCAATAGTAAAGTTATAATCCACTGTCGCTTCGTAGAACAGAAAATCGTAGGTATCATTTATCTTGCCACCGGGAGCAACCACCACATTCCAGCCGGTGTTGTATTCGGGGATGGAAGTTGTTATTTTACCTTTTGGATGTACTTTTACGGTCAGTGTTTCCTGTTTTGTGGGGTAGAGATAGATGTTTGGTTTCTCCATCCTTTCTATCTCTTCTGTAGTTATGGATCTATGTTCGGTTTCGGTTGTTGTTCTACGTTCGGACGGTTTTACAATCCCTGAATCCTTCGTCCCGATTATGGTAGGTTTAAGTACGAAGTTAACGGGCACGATCTGCCGTATTTTGGTTTTTGCAACAATAACTTGGGGTTCATAACCAGTTATCTTGGCTTGAACATTATAGCGTCCCTCTGGAACATTAGTGATTGCATACCGGCCATCCAAATTGGTACTATCGCACATATTGAGGCCTAAGAGAGTGACCGATGCGCCAGAAATTGCTTCCCTGGTTTTGACATCTATCACCACACCAGTGATTTTTCCGGTGGTGCTGGCAATTATTGAATCTTTAGCGGTTTGCCTCACCGTCCCTTTTTTCTCGACAATAGTAATTTTAAATTTAAAGTTAACCTTCGTGGCCAATCCCGTAATAGCTTTTATACCAGTAATTTTCTGGGTTTCGTACCCTTTATATTTAGCCTCCACCGCATATAAGCCAATCGGAACATTGACAATGGTGTACATACCGGCTGAATCGGTTTTTGCATTGAAGTTGGTGCCAACTATAGTGATATTTACTCCAGGTATCGGCTCCCTATTCTCTTGATCAACAACTATCCCAATTATCCTTCCATTAGAACCGGCAAACCTTAAGGATGTATCTTTAGTGGTTTGCTTTATCATAATGCTTTGATACGTTACTGTATCAGCATTATTTTTTAGTAAAGTGTCTGGTTTTGGTCTTGCCCCGGCTCCGCTTAGAACAAATACAGCCAGCGCCGGAACTATTGCGCCCCATAAATATTTTTTCAGCATAACGGCCTTTCCAAACATTTCAAACATTTTGTCGCCGTTGGCGACACCCCGCCGACGGCGGTGGCAAACGTTTCAAACCCTTTCGTTTGTCAGGTATTTCTGCCAACTCAGGGCAGGCCCTTTTCAACCGCCACCCTGCCCACCGGCGCCACATAGACCACGAACTCGTCCTTACCGTCCAGCTGGCACAGCTTGTCAAACAGCTTCTGGTTATAAGCCCCGATGGCGCAGGTCCCGCAGTTGATGGACTCGCAGGCCAGATACAGGTTCTGGCAGAGGTGCCCGGAATCCTGCAAAATGATCTTCTTGGCCTCCAGGGAATAGCGCCATTCCGTCTTGTAGGGCACCGCGCTCCAGATGAAGGTCACCGCGCAGTTGCCCACGTATGTCTGTCCCAGGGACGCCTTGGTCAGTTTCCTGGGCATCGACGGCACGGTGAAAAGTTTCACCAGCTTGTGATCCACCGGCTGGTAGCGGTACATTCCCTTTTTCAAACCTTTGACATTGTTGACGGCCAGGTATGTCTCAAACGGATGCATGCATCCGCCGGAGGGAACTGTGCGAAGGCCGACCTTGCCGTTGGCCATTAGCTTTTTTATCCCCTGGGTGGCCCATAAAAGATAGGACAGCTCCTCCAAGGTCAGCGGATCGTCGGTGTACTTGCGGCGGCTCTGGCGGTCGCCGATGCAGTCGAAGATGTCTGATTTCTTTAAAACGGATTTATCCGGCTTGGGCAGTTCAATGACCTCTGCGTCTTTTGGATATTCCTTCTGCAGCGGCCCGCGTTCCAGCCCCTTGGTCTGGTCCGAGATCACCTTCACCAGCTTGATGAACCCGGCCTTCATGGTCTCGCGGAACTTCAGGGTCTGCTTCCTGGCCTTGACGGTGTTCTTCTCCAGCTTCTCCATCGTGGCCCCGATGCCCGCCATCATTTTGGAGATCTCTTCCAGGGCCTTTTCCTCTTTCTGGGGGCTGATAGTGATTTCGCCCTTGGCCTGCTCCTTGATAAAACCGTCCCAGCCCTGGGGCAGGCTTTTGTAGAACTTTTCCTGCAGGGGCTCCCCGGCCATGTTCAGCATTTTGCAGAAGGCCTCTTTAAGCCCCTTTTCGCTTTCCATGATGTCGCCCACCAGTATCTTTCGTTCGGCATCTTTGAGGGCGATGATCTTTTTGATGATCTCTGACATATTTCACCTCATAGACATTTAAACATTTAAAACCTTTATGCCTTTATACCTTTTGTAATCATCGTATTTCCGACCCCGTCTCCACTTTGCGCTGAGGATTCAGTATCACCACCCCGTCCTTGTCCTGGGCCGCCAGCAGCATTCCGTGCGACTCCAGCCCCCGGATCTTGGCCGGCTTCAGGTTGGCCACTATCACCACCTGCTGGCCCACCAGCGATTCCGGGGTGTACCACTGGGCTATGCCGGCCAGCACCTGCCGGGTCTCTTCGCCCAGCTTCACCTGCAGTCGCAGCAGCTTGTCTGCGTTGGGCACCTTCTCGGCGGCGATGATCTCGGCGGTCCGCAGTTTCACTTTTTTGAAATAATCAATGTCTATAAG
>JAURWH010000103.1 GCA_030655055.1 bacterium | reverse complement strand
TGGTGGTACCCACAACAACTATTTTTCGATTTTCCAATTTCCCATTTTTTATTTTTTCTGCAACTTCCCTGCTTATCTTGTAGTACTCCGCGTCCATCTTATGCTCCCGGATATCCTCGGCCTCCACGCCTTTGAAAGTTCCCCAGCCCACATGCAAGAGTATTTCCAGGACCTCCACCCCTTTGTCCTTGACCTTTTTCATCAGCTCCGGGGTGAAATGCAGGCCGGCGGTGGGGGCGGCCACTGCGCCTTCCTCCTTGGCATATATTGTCTGGTAGCGGTTTTTGTCTGACTCCATTGGCTTTCGGTCGATGTATGGCGGCAGGGGAACTTGTCCCACCTTTTCCAGGGTTTGGTAAAAGTCACCCTGATGCGTGAATCTGACCAGGCGCTGCCCGCCTTCCCGGGGTTCGACGATCTCCGCCTCCATCAAGCCGTCTTTAAACTCAACCCAGGCCCCGGGCATCAGCCTCCGTCCCGGCCGGACCAGGCAGTTCCACAAATTTTCGGATTCATGCCGAAGCAACAAGATCTCCACTTCCCCGCCGGTCTGTTTCTTGCGCCCGATCAACCGGGCCGGGATCACCTTGGTATTGTTGACCACCAGGATGTCTGAAGGTTCAAGATATTCAACTATATCGCTGAACCGGCGGTGCTCGATATGGCCGTCATTGCGGTGCAATACCATCAGCCGGGAGGAATCGCGTTTTTCAACCGGGCTTTTGGCAATGAGCTCCGGAGGGAGATTATAGTCAAAGGAAGAGAGTTTCATTTCCGTGATTCTTTTTCTGATTGATCATATGACTGTGGTTTTATTATAGCACAGGAAAACGGTTTGTTCAAATATTTAAAAAGGGGTGCCGGGTTGGCACCCCTTTTTCATCTGCGAAAACATTTATTTTTTGCCTGGTTCACAGACCCAGGAACTGGATGGCCAGCCCGCAGGCCATTATGGTGGCCCCGGCCAGGGCGTGGCTGTACCGCTCCAGTTTGCCCATGGGAAGCGCCTTGAACCCCAGGGTGGTGATGCTGACCGTGATCAGCATGGTACCGATGGTGGCCGCCGCAAAGACCAGGCTTACCAGCAGCATGCCGCCGGTGCTGTGTTTGGCAGCCGGGTACATCAGCAGCGGGATCAAAGGCTCGCAGGGTCCGAAAACGAAGACGGTGAACAGCACCCATGGCGTGATGGATTGTTTGCCCGGCTCCTCGTGAACATGCATGTGTCCTTCTTCCGGTGTGTGCCGGTGATCGTGTTCGTGGCCGTCCAGGTCAGCATGTGAGTGGAAATGTCTGTGCTCCTTGCCCCGCAGCGCCCGTTGCAGCCCCCAGATGCCATATACCAGCCCAAAAGCTATCATCGCCCAAGCGGCCAGGTTGCCCCGGAACGATTCCACGATCTCCAGTCTTCCCACCACTAACCCCAGGGCGATCCCGACCAGGCCGATCAGGACCGAGCTCCCGACATGCCCTATACCGCAAAGAAAAGTGATCCAGAGGGTTTTTGACAGTTTCCATTTCCGAGCCTTGGCCATGGCCGCGAACGGTATGTAATGGTCGGGGCCAATGACGGTATGGATGAACCCCAGGGAGGCGGCGGTTATCGCCAGCATGGTGATCTCGTTGTTCAAAGCAGTTTTCCTTGTTTTATGTTTTGATGATTAATGGACTTTATCGCAGAGCTTCCCGCAGCACCTCCAGGTTCTTCTCCATGGCCTTGATATAGGCATCAGGTTCCATCGGTCCGGTGACCGCCGGATCCAGGGTGTACACCTTGGCCCCGGTCTCCCGGGCTATGGCCTCGGCCGATTTGGCCGGATACTGGGGCTCGGCAAAAATTGCTTGGACCTTGTTTTTCCGGATGATCCCGATGGTCTGGGCCAGATCCCCGGCGCTGGGTTCCGACCCCGGCTCCCTTTCTATCACTGCCAGGATGTTCAGGCCGAACTCCCGGGCGAAATAGGGGAAGGCTTCGTGAAAGGTTATAATGTCCCTGTTTTTAACGTCCCGGAGAGCCAGGTGCATCCTGTTTTTCAGAGAATCCAGCCGGGCCAGATAGATCCCGGCATTTTTACGGTATTGCTTGGCTTGCGCCGGATCGGCTTTTTCCATTCCGGCCTCGATGTTTCGCACCTGGTCCATGGCTCCTGAGATGCCTGCGAATATGTGAGGATTGGGCGTTCCCTGAGAAACGATCAGATCAATGCCCCGGCTGGCATCTATCACCGTCAGCTTTGGGTTTTGACTGGTGACCTTGGCCAGGAATGACTCCATCCCCGCACCGTTGGCCACCAGGACATCGGCCCGGCTCAAGGTCTTCATGTCCTGCGGGGTCATCTGATAATCGTGCAGGCAGCCCGAGAAAGGCGGGGCCAGGCTGGCCAGTTCGACTCCGGGAACGTCCTTGACGATGTTGGCCGTCATGACATACATGGGATAGAAGGAGGTGACCACTGTCAGCCGGGCCGATTCCTCTTTCTTTAGGCAGCCGGACATTGCCATAGCCATGGCCAGAAAGATCGGTATTTTGTTTCTCATTTTCACTTATTAAAAATAAAACGTGCTACGATTTTTTAAATTGTAGCACGATTGAAAGCAAATGTCAATTGTTTTTTTGCCGGAGCCGTTCAATGCTGGCCGGCCCGAGAGCTATGGCTGGTCCTTCTCGCCATTGCATGTCCGGCCATCCTCAAGTTCTCCGGACGAATAACAGGTGCGGCTTATCAAATAGCGCCTTCCTCCCAGCAGCACCACGAAGGCTATCACGCTCAGGATTATATCCAACGATGTCAGGTCCGGCTTGAGCATCTTCCGGGCGATGACGAAGGCCAGAAGTTCCAGCACCGCCGCCAGGCTATGGGTGACCAGCATCCTGACAAGTTCCAGACCTATCACCAGCAGCAGGACCCTATATATAAGTTCATAAAATGTTTCCTTGGCGGTCCAATCCATTTGAGACATGGTGATTCCGCCATTTACGGCCGCGATCAGGACACCCACCAGCATCGCCAGGGCCAGACCCCTCTCCATCCAGCGGACCGCCGGGCTGTAGAACATATTGGCGTTGAATTTCATAGATCCTCCGATATTTTTCCTTGTCAGTGTAGCACCCGGCAGCTGGTCTTGGAGAGCAGGCATTGGCCCACCCCCTTTAAAGCCCCGATCTTTCCCTGCAGGGCCTCCAGCTTCTCGGTTGGGCCTTTGACGATGATGGTCTCCATGCAATGGTGATGATCCAGGTGGACGTGCTGCGAAGCGATGATCTTGGCGTCGGAGTCGTGCTGCAGGACCAGCAGTTTTTCCACCAGGCGCGGATGATGATGGTCGTAGACTATCAGAATGGCCCCCACCATCTCCTTCCCCTTTTCGGATTCCCCCTCGGCCAGGACCTTCCGGACGATGTCCCGGAAAGCTTCGGAACGGTTGGTATATCCCTTCTTTTCGATCATCCGGTCGAACTTCTCCATCAGGGAAAGCTCTATGGATACCCCGACTCGGGTCAGCTGTTCTTTATTCTGGCTCATTTATCCTGGTATTTGATTTCTGTTTTTGTTTTCTGTTTTTTGGTATCTGTCCCTTTCGCTGAAGATGCAGCCGCAGTATTTCTGGCGGTACAGGTTTTCCTCCATTGATATTCTGCGCCCTTCCTCCCAGCCGGTCCGGAGATCTCGGTAGTAGAATTCCACCCCCTGCCTTTTTCCGATCTCCGTTCCCAGTTCCCGGATCAGGTCGTGCTTCTGGTAGATGCTGTAAAGCAGGGTGCTGGAAAAAGCCTGAAACCCCTGGGCCTTGGCCTGGCGGGCGGTCTCCTCCAGCCGGAGCCGGTAGCAGCCCTGGCAGCGTTCCCGGGACAAAAGTTCCAGCGTCTGCTCCAGGGGATAGTCGTCCCGGAATACCGCCGGCATCTTGTGTTCCCGTGCAAAATCCTTGACCGCTTGGAGCCGGGCCTGGTATTCCTGGTAGGGATGGATGTTGGGATTGTACCAGAAGCCCGTGAAATCGACATTTTCAGCCGACAGCACCCGGTAAGGATGGCACAGGCAGGGGGCGCAGCAGATATGGAGGAGCAGTCGGGACATGATGGTTGAACAGGGTTGGGGGCTTTGTTGCTGGCAAGAAAAATAATTAAAAATTGGACGGGATCTTTTCTATAAGGAATCCATGAATGCAAGAAATACGTTTCCTGCCCTTCATGGCTTCCTTATTGTTATGGTCTATCGGACCCCAGCTACTGTTTCAACAAGCCGTATTTTTTCAATTCCGCCTTTACCCATTTCCGGGTATCATCCGACACATCCACCAGAGGCATCCGCATCTCGGCGTGGCACAGGCCCAGCAGGTTCAGGGCGGCCTTGATCGGACCGGGGCTGGTCTCGGCAAAGAGGGATTTGATCAGGGGGAACTGCTTGAGATGGATCTGGCGGGCTTCGTCGATCTTGCCGCTTAAAAAATAATTAACCATTTTATTGACATCCTTGGGAGCCACGTTGGCCAGCACCGATACCACGCCCTTGGCCCCCACCGCCAGCATGGGCAGGGTCAGCAGGTCGTCGCCGGAGAAGACTGCGATCCGGTCCCCGCACAGGGCCATGATCTGGCTGGCGTTGTCCAGGTCACCCGAGGCTTCCTTGACAGCCACGATGTTCTTTATCTCTGCCAGCCGGGCGATGGTGACCGGCTCCAGGCTGACCCCGGTGCGGGAGGGCACGTTATAGAGCATCAAAGGAAGTTTGGTGGCATGGGCTACCGACTTGAAATGCTGGTACAGCCCCTCCTGGCTGGGCTTGTTGTAATAGGGGGTGACCACCAAGGCCCCGTCCACCCCTAGTTTCTCGGCCTCCTGGGTGCGGGTGATGGTCCGCAGGGTGTCATTGCTTCCGGTATAGGCCAGCACCTTGAACTTCCCCTTGCCTTTTTTCATGGTCATGGTCATGATACTGAGATATTCGTCCGGCAGGATGGTCGGACCCTCCCCGGTGGTGGCGCAGGGCACCACTCCCTGGGTCCCGGCGGCTATCTGATAATCCAAAAGCCGTTCCAAAGCCTGCTCATCCAGAGCCCCGTTGCGGAACGGCGTTACCAAAGCTACAAAGGATCCCTTCCAGTCAATCATAGCGTCACCTCTTTTTTGTGATGGATATATTTTTTGTTTCTATTTGCTTTTTGACGGGAACAATATAGACATAGGACCTGGGTTGAAATTTCGGCTGGTATTGATACGGCGCCCGAAAGGGCAGGACTTTCGGTTTACTCCGGCAGCAGATTCTGCTCCTTGGCTTCAACCGGCTTGGGCTTCTTCCTGTCCTTCTTGTTGCCGATCGGGACGTAATAGCGGGTGCCGGGGTGGGGCTGGCAGATCTTCTGCACCAGGTCCTCGAAATCCTCGGGATGGTTGACCAGGTCTATCTGGTTGACGTTGACCACCAGCAGCGGGGTCTCGGTGTAATTGAAGAAGAAATGGTTGTAAGCCTCGGACAGCTCTGCCAGGTAATCCCGGGAGAGGTTGTGTTCGAACGGCCGGCCCCGTTCCTTGATCCGCTTTGACAGCAGGTCAGTGTCGGCCAGAAGGTAGACCACCAGGTCTGGCTTGACTATCCCCGGCTCCAGCAGCTTCCACAGGTTTTCATACAGGGAGATCTCGTTCTGATCCAGGTTAAGGTAGGCGAATATCTTGTCCTTGGCGAACAGATAATCGGAGACTATCTGCTGGCCGAACAGGTCCTGCTGCAGTATCCCCTGCTGCTGCTTGTAGCGGGAGAGCAGGAAGAAGATCTGGGTCTGAAAGGCAAAGGCCCGGCGGTCGGAATAGAACTTGGTCAGGAAGGGGTTGGCCTCCACCTCCTCGTTCACCCGCTTGGCGTGAAACCGCTCGGCCAGCATCTTGGCCAGCGTGGTCTTGCCCACGCCGATCACGCCTTCGATGGCCACGTATCTTGGTATTTTTGAATCCATCATGATAAAACTATTGGGCATTTTGGTATTTTATGATCGGCCACAAAAAAGCACATAACTCACATATGTTTCTGCAGTAGCTTTTGTGCTCTTTATGCCTTCTGTGGTTAAATGGCTAAGATAACAGGTCTAGAAATTAGCCGTCTCCAGTTTAATGACATCCTTTTGGGTCCGGGGTATTTTCTTAAGCAGGGCCTTCACCTTCTGCCGGCTGGCGGGATCCTCGAAGTCGGGGATCAGGTCGCAGAGCGGAACCAGCACGAACCCGCGCAGGGGAAGCTCCGGGTGCGGCACCTTAAGGTCCGGGGTATCTATCACCTGGCTGCCGAAATAAAGGATGTCCAGATCTATCACCCGCGGCTCCCATTTCACCTGGCGCACCCGGCCCATGTGTTGCTCGATCCGCTGCAGGGACCTCAGCAGCACCATGGGCTCCAGGCTGGTCTCCAGTTCCACCGCGGCATTCAGGAACTTGGGCTGGTCGGTGTTGCCGAAAGGCTCGGTCTCGTATACCCCGGACATCCTGAGGACCGAGGATCCCGGCATCTGTCCCATGGCGGCCAGGGCAAAACGAATGTTGCCCAGCCGGTTTCCCAGGTTGGAGCCCAGACCGATATAAATCTTGGTCCTTTTATTTTCAGCGGTCTGTTTCATCTATGACTTTAACAGCTCGGTCTTCAGTTTGGCTTCCTTCAATATATCCTGCGACATCTGATCGGGATATCCCTGAGAATATATGATCCTTTTGATCCCGGCATTGATGATCATCTTGGAGCAAAGCACGCAGGGAAAATGGGTGATGTAGATCGAGGCCCCCAGCAGCGGCACCCCGAAGGTGGCCGCCTGGATTATGGCGTTCTGCTCGGCATGAATGGCCCGGCACAGCTCGTGTTTTTCCCCGGACTTGACCCCCAGCTTCTGCCGCAGGCATCCCAGCTCGGCGCAGTGCTTCAGGCCCACCGGCGCCCCGTTGTAGCCGGTGGACAAAAGCCGTTTGTCCTTTACTATCACCGCCCCCACCTGGCGGCGAAGGCAGGTGGTCCGGCTGGACACCAGCACCGCGATCTCCATGAAATACCGGTCCCAGCTGGGGCGCACAAGTTTAGTCACGGCCTGACGGGTTGTTTTCGGGGCCTGGCTCATCCTTTGTCGGCCAGGGTCAGGCCCGGCTCAAAGGAAAGCTCGGCGTCCTTGGCCGAAAGGCTCTGGGCCAGGATGCTCATCTGATGAATGGCCAGCACTTCCTCGATCCGCTGCCTGGTGATCAGGTCCATCTCCACCAGGATGTCGCCGATCCGGCCGCCCTTGGCCTTCTGGGTGGCGATGGCCTTGTCCAGGTCTTCGGTGCTGATGTGGCCGCCGGCGGTCAGGATCTCGCCCAGCAGCTTTTTCCGCTCGGCCGAGGAGAATCCCCCGATGGACCCGTTCTTGAATTCCACGTACTCTGTGTATTCCGAGTTCTCGATGGTCAGCACGCCGGACCAGCGCTCCTTCAGGGCCTTGGTGACGACCTCGCCGAACTGGACCCGGCCCAGGTTGATTTTTTCAGCCATGTTGGTCTACCCTTTCAAACGGTTGGGGTATAGCGGAAATTCCCGGCATAGTTCCTTGATCTCGCCGGTAACTCCCTGAATTGTTTTTTCGTCGCTGAGGTTGGCCAGCACCTTGTCTATCATTCCGGCCACAATTTTCATCGCAGGCTGCTTCATGCCCCGGGTGGTCAAAGCGGCGGTGCCCATCCGGAAACCGGAGGTCACGAAGGGGCTGCGGGCGTCGAACGGCACCATGTTCTTGTTGACCGTGATCCCGGCGGCGTGCAGGGCGTTCTCGGCCTCCTTGCCGGTGATGTTCTTGCTGGTCAGGTCTATCAGCATCACGTGGTTGTCGGTGCCGCCGGAAACGATCTGATAGCCCCGCTCCACCATGCTCTGGGCCAGGGCCCGGGAGTTGTCTATCACCTGCTGGGCGTAGATCTTGAACGACGGGTCCAAGGCCTCCTTGAAGGCCACCGACTTGGCGGCGATGACGTGCATCAGCGGGCCGCCCTGGATGCCGGGCATCACCGTGCTGTCCATCACCTCGGACATCATCTTCAGGCGCTCGCCGGCCTTGATCTTGATCTTGTAGCCGAAGGGGTTCTCGGAATCCTTGCCTATCAGCACCATCCCGCCCCGGGGGCCCCGCAGGGTCTTGTGGGTGGTGGTGGTCACCACGTGGCAGTGGGGGATGGGCGAGGGGTGCAGCCCGGCGGCGATCAGTCCGGCCGGATGGGCCACGTCGGCGAACAGGAAGGCCCCCACCTCGTCGGCGATCTCCCGGAACTTGGCGAACTCGTAGTGCCGGCTGTAGGCCGAGGCCCCCACGATGATCATCTTGGGCTTGTGCTCCCGGGCCTTTTTGGCCACGTCGTCCATGTCGATGTAACCGGTCTCTTTTTTGACCCCGTAGGATACTATCTTGTACATCTTGCCGGAAAAGGAGACCGGCGAGCCGTGGGTCAGGTGGCCGCCGTGGGCCAGGTCCATGCCCAACACCGTGTCGCCCGGCTGGCAGTAGGTGAAGTAGACAGCCTGGTTGGCGGTGGAGCCGGAATGGGGCTGGACGTTGGCGTATTCACAGCCGAACAACTGCTTGGCCCGGTCCCGGGCTATGTTCTCGGCCACGTCCACGAATTCACAGCCGCCGTAGTAGCGCTTGCCGGGGTAGCCCTCGGCGTATTTGTTGGTCATCACGGAGCCCTGGGCCTCCAGCACCGCCTCGGAGACGAAGTTCTCGGAAGCGATCAGCTCCAGTCCGTATTCCTGGCGCTTGGTTTCGTCGATTATAGACTGGTAGATCTCGGGATCTTTGTTTTGTAAAATAGACATTTTGTTTTTACCTTACCCTGTTTAGTTAAACATATTTAGGTTTTATTTTATCATTGACCTTGGGCGCAGCCTCAACATACCCTTGACACCACGGAGTTAATACACTTCATCATGTGTCCCAATATCCATCAAAAATATATCCTCTTCCTGTTTCCCCTCGCTTTTTACAAAATCGAATACTATCCGCAGATCGTATCCAACACTGCACGCCCATGAGCCTGATAATTTCCCTTTGAGTTTATGAGTTTCCAATTGAGGGGCGAAAGGTTCTTCGAGCAAAAGTCTTAAGGTTTTCTCAACATCTTTACTCAGATTCGGATGTTTATTGGCAGTCCTCTTAAACGCCCTTACAAAGGTTTTACCCCAAATCAGCGTTCTCATTTGGAAAGCTCGCTCATCAGGTCATCAACATTGCCTTTTTTCACCTCTCCCCTGGCATATTCTTCTCTTGCCTCTCCGATGTTCTTGCCAAGCAAATCCCGCCTATGTTCTATCAGCCTTTGCCGGACAATCTCAATAATGTCTTCCTGCTGATATGCCGGCAGTGATTCAATCAAATCCAACGCATCATTGAATGTTATGCTATTCTGAGTAGGCATTTGAGTTCCTCCTATTTCTGATATCCTATGACCTTTAGCTTTTTACAGGTTTTATTTTCTTTCTATTGCTCTTGGGCTTGGCCTTGACGCTGTCAGCTTTTATGCTGTCGGGTGCGGGCGCTGAGCCCTGTCGAAGCGCCGCCGCCAAACTTTCGGGCCGGGTCTTGCCCAGCAAAAGGTTAAGCCTGGATTCAAGTTCCTTCTCGTAACCAGCCTGAAAGCCCACATGATATTCGGCAATATTGCCCGCCTTGTCAATCACCACCAGGGTCGGCAGGCTGTTGGCCTGGTATTTCTGGGCCGTCACCGAGAATTCGTCATGCAGGATGGGCAGCGAGATCACCCGCTGGAAGATGTAGGCCTCCACCGTGTCCCGGGCTTCGCCCACGTTCACCAGGTAGAAACGGATGCTGTCCCCGGCAAAGCGCGAGGCCATCTCCTGCAGACAGGGGATCTCCTTTTTGCAGTTCTCGCACCAGGTGGTGAAGAAGCTTAATACCACCACGTCCCGCTCCTGGCGGGTGCGGGGCGTCCGGGCCTGGCCGCAGTAATCGCGGAGATAAAAGGTGGAGCCTCCGTCCAGGTTCTTCAACACTATGGGGGGGGCCGGGTCGCCCACCTTCAGACAGGGCTTGTCTCCGGCTGCCAGGGCCGGGGCTGTTAATACCAGCAGAGCAAGACAGAATGACAGGATATTTTTCATTGAATGAATGTTTCCGTTCTTTTTGTTTTGTTTTACTGCCCGGTTTTTTCGGGAGCAGACAGGATTAACATGATTCTAATGGTCGCTCCTTAGGAAGAATAGAGAAATCCTGTAAATCCTGTCAAAATTGCCTTCGTTTATTTTTATTTGTTTTCGTTTTCGTATTTGGTTATCTTGTCCACCCGGCGCTGGTGACGGCCGCCTTCGAACCCGGTCTCCAGCCAGACCTTGACTATCTTGGGGACCAGCTGCAGGTCTATGTAATCGGCCGGCAGCACCAGGATGTTGGCATCGTTGTGCAGCCGCGAGTAGCGGGCCATGTCCGGGGTCATGGCGATGGCCGCCCGCACCCCCTTCACCTTGTTGGCCGCGATGGCCATCCCGTTGCCGGTGCTGCAGACCAGTATCCCCTTGTCCGCCTCGCCTTTGGCTACCGCTTGGGCCACCGGAATGGCGAAGTCGGGATAATCGCAGGGATCCCGGTTCTGGGCCCCAAAGTCCTTGAATTCCAGATTGTCAAGGGAGAAAGCGGCTTTGATCTGCTCCTTCAGGGCAAACCCCCGGTGATCGGTGCCGATGGCGATCTTCATAAATGCCCTCGTGATGGTTATTAAGGATAAGGTATAACCAGATTAAAGTCAAGAGCAAGCTGCGCTACTGCGGCAGAGATGCTCATCAAGTCTGCCCGGCGACGTTTGAGAAGCCATCCTCTGATTGTCTGGCGATGTTTGAGATGTCGATCAAGCAGGTCAGGCAACGATTGAACGATTCCAACATCGCCCTGCTTTTATCATTGCTCCTCAAACGTTGCCTGCCTTATATATCAGCATCTCAAACACCGGACGGTCACCGTGCTTCGCTTCTCCAGCGGCTTTTGAACGATTTCCAACATCGCCTAGCTAATATTATTGCACCTCAAACGTTGCCGGGCTTGTACACCGGCATCTCAAACGCCGGACGGTCACCGTGCTTCGCTTCTCCAGCGGCAAAATGATCCGCTCTGCGGATCATTTTGCCATCAGCGCCGAAAGCACTATGGACATGAACTTGGTCTCGTCGGAATCGGTGCGCGAAGTCAGCACCACCGGGGCGCTGGTGCCGATGACCATGGCTGCCAGCTCCGCCTTGGCCAGCTGGGCCAGCGTCTTGTAAATGAAGTTGGCCCCGTGGATGTCCGGGCAGACCAGGATGTCGGCGTAGCCGGCCACCGGCGACTTGAGGCCCTTGCCGGCCGCGCATTCGGGGGAAACCGCGGCGTCCATGGAGAGAGGTCCGTCCACTATGCAGCCCTTGATCTGCCCCCGGTCGGCCATCTTGGCCAGCTGGGCCGCTTCCAGACTGCAGGGCCATTTGGGATTGACCTTTTCGGTGGCGGTCAGCACCGCCACCTTGGGGGTCTCAATTCCCAGTTTGTGGGCCACCGCCACGGCATGGTTGATCATGTCCACTTTCTGCCCGAAGTCCGGGTAGGGGATCTGGGCGGCGTCGGTGAGGATCAGCAGCCGGGGATAATTGGGAACCTCGAACACCGCCACGTGGGAGACGGTGGCCCCGGTGGTCAGGCCGTTCTCTTTGTTCAGGTAGGCCCGGGCGTAGACCGCGGTGTCTATCAGGCCCTTCATCAGCACATCGGCCTCGCCTTTTTTGACCATCTCCACCGCCCTGGTGGCCGCTTTCTTATAGTCGGTCTCGTCGATCAGGGTGAATATCTTGGGATCGATATTATTTTCCTTGGCCAGAGCCTCGGTCTTTTTCTGGTCTCCGATCAGGATGGCCTTGGCTGATTTTTCGTTGACCGCCCGGGCCAAAGCGCCCAGGATGTCCGGATCCTGGCCGCAGGCCACGGCCACTCTCTTTAACGGTCCGCCCTTGACCAGTTCCGCCATTTGCTTAAGTGAGGTAACTTGTGCCACTTTTTCTCCTATGGTTGTTTGTTTTATATTGTGATGTTGTTTTTGCTCATTTGACCAAAACCAATTTTCTTAAAATATTTTTCCCCGCCGCATTCAGCCGGTAAAAATACACTCCTGACATGGCGGCCCGCCCGTCCTCATCCCGGCCGTCCCAGCTGACATGATAGGCACCTTGGCCTTGGGTCCCTTCCACTAAGGTCTTTACCACCTGGCCGGCCACATTGTACACCGTCAGGTTTACATTGGTGACCTGAGGCAGTTGGTATTTGAAGGTGGTCTGGCCTCTAGATGGGTTGGGATAGGCACTGTTGAGGGCAAAGACCGCTGGCACCGAAGTTCCGGGTTTGCCAGCCACACCCAATGGCCCGATGGCCTTGAAGCTATAGGTAGAACTGATGCTCTGGTGATCCAGCATGTCCGTGGATTTGATGTAATAGCTGACAGACAAGGTCTCATCGGTGGCCGGGATAAGCTCCGGAATGCTGTCTCTTAAAGAGTCCAAGGCCGAGAACATAGCCGTACTGTCCCAGCTTCCGCTGTTTATTTGTCTGAACAGGTAGGCCGACTTGACGCCGCTCAGGTCGTACACTTTACTTGTCACTTCATACGGGCCGTAAGGCGCACCCGGATCGTCAGGCAGCGCTTTTACGCTTTGGAACAGCGGTGCCGTGGTATCTATCCCAAAGATTCTGTAGCCGGTATAGCTCCCGTAGTTTCCGGCCAGATCAAAGGCCTTCACCCGCCAGTAATATTGGCCTTCGGCCAGATGGAAGGTGTCTAGAAGGATAACCGTCGTGTCCTCTATGGCCGGAGAAGTGAATAAATTCACTGTATCCAGTTGGATGACGTATTTTACTTCGGCTGCCTTGGCCGATCCAATCATTTTGGCAACTTCACCCCAACTGCAAACCACCGTGGTATCGTCGATCCAGCAGCCGTTGATCGGTGAAGCCAGGCTGGGGATGGCGGGATCGTAAGTATCTATTGATAAATATCTGACCATTGACAGGCTGGTGTTCCCTGCCGTATCCGTTGCAACAATTCTCCAATAGTAGTTGCTGTCGGCCATTGATATGGTTATGCTTGTGTCTATAAGAGTGGATTCAGCCAAACCGGCAGTAAACGCAGAATCGTAGGCATATTGCAGGGTATACTGCTTCAGCCCGCTGACGCTGTCGGCACAAATGTTCCAGGTAAAGCTGATATTGCTTTGGTTGGTAAGCAAACTGTCCGCGGGGCTGATCAACGAGGTCATTGCCGGTGGGGTCACATCATACCCAAAATTGAAGGAACCGGAGATGCCGGGAGGGTTCCCAGCCTGGTCATAGGCTTCGACCTTCCACAAATAGCGGCCTTCGGAAACAGCCAGAGTATCTGCGGTCAGGCTGGTTGTATCAACCACCATGGGATTAATGGTATCCGGTAGCACGAAGGCCTTGTAAACATAGTACACCGCCGAGGCCTTTTTACTAACTGGGCTCCAAGTGCAGAATGCCGCATCAGAGGCCAGCCAGGAATTGTCGGCAGGGGCAAATAATGCCGGTATTGCCGGGCTTTTTACATCGATCTCCAGCTTCCAAGTTGATGAAAACGATCCTTCATTCCCGCAAGTATCCAATGCGCTGACCCGCCAATAGTATATGGTATCGGCGGAGGGCAGAGATACTATTAACGTGGTATCGTTGATTGTTGTATCAAGACGGCAGGAAACAAAGCTGTTGTCGGTAGCGATCTGCAACCGATATGAATCAACGGGATAAGTGCCAGCTGCGGCGGTGCCGCAGATAAAAGTAAAGGTGCTGTCCCCTGACAGTATGCCATTGGCTGGCGAGATCAAGTTAACGGCTGATGGGGGCTGAATGACCGGGAAATGGTATATACCAAAATATACGCTGCTTTTCCCGCCAGCCGTGGTAAAATAACCGCCGGCATAAACTGTGGTTTCGCTCACCGCCAAACAATTGACCGTATTATTCATACCGCTGCCCAGGGCCGACCAAGCTGAGCCATTCCATTTGGCAATGTATTTCGCGCTATCCCCGCCGGCCGAGGTAAAAACGCCCCCGGCATAAAGGTCGCTGCCGCTGACAGACAGGGCCAGGATGTGGTTGTTCATACCGCTGCCCACCGCCGACCAGCTTGAGCCGTTCCATTTGGCTATCCGGTTGGCGGTCGCTCCCCCGGCCGTGGTGAACTCCCCGCCCGCATATAGATCACTGCCGATGAACGCAATGGCGCGAACATAGCCATTCATGCCGCTGCCCAGCGCCGACCAGCTCGTTCCGTTCCATTTGGCAATGTAATTTGCAGCCACGCCCCCGGCCGAGGTAAAAACGCCCCCCACATAAAGGTCGCTGCCGCTCACAGCCAAACAATTGACCGTACCGTTCATGCCACTACCCATGGCCGACCAACTGGTTCCATTCCATTTGGCAATGCGGTTAGCGCTTAATCCACCGGCAGTGGTAAAGATACCGCCGGCAAAAACAGTGTCACCCTTGACTGCAATTGCATAAATGCTACTACCAGTCCCAGAACCCAAGGCCGACCAACTGGTGCCGTCCCATTTGGCTATATGGTTCACGGTTACACCGTCAGCCGTGGTAAAACTACCGCCGGCATAAACTGTGGTTTCGCTCACCGCCAAACAATTGACCGTACTATTCATACCGCTGCCCAGGGCCGACCAGGACGATCCGACCCATTTTGCTATGTGGTTTGCACTTATTCCACCGGCTGTGTGAAAACCTCCCCCGGCATAAACACTGGTTCCGCTGATCGCAATGGCTACGACTGCGCCATCCATCCCCAATCCCGCCGTCGTCCCGAACCGGCCGTCCCAATTGGTGTCCCCCGCCGATTCGCTCAGGGTGGTAAATGTTATTGTGCTCCGCCCGGTCAGCAGGTGCCCGAACTGGTCCTCCCCATGGGTGATGCTGACAGTCTCAGCTGCAGCAAAGGCAAAGGGAGCATGCATGAGGCGCACTGTATCGCGGCCCGCATTCCAGGTGCGGCTCAACCCGCCGGGATCGGGCAGCAAGGTGAAGCTGAAGCTTGTGGTGTCCAGCGGCACTGAAAATACTATCATTACCTGGGCAGTTAACGCCGCGCTGACCGCCCCGCTGTCTGGCATGCTGTAGGTGATAACAGGAGGCAGGGTGTTGACATCGAAAGAATGATAGCCTGATGACGGTTCCACTGTAGCAACACCCATATTATCCCAGGCCTGGAGGTAATACTCAATCTGGCCGCTGTCGATGGCCGGGATATTAAAACTGAAGGTATCCCCTTTGACGCTGACGGTCCCCGAACTTGACCAGGACTCTCCATTCACCCGGCAATACAGGCTTTCGGCGGTAACGGATTTACTCCCCTTTTTGACCAGGTCCTTTATTATTGCCTGCACCAGGTACGGCCGGCCCAAGGTCTGCGGGCTGGATGGCTGGGTCTTCATGGTTATCACAGACGCCTGGTTGGGTATAGTCGTGAAAGTGATCACGTTACGTCCGGTCAGTAAATTCCCCGATAGGTCCTCAGCATAAGATATCGAGATAGTCTCCTCGGTGGCATAGGCAAAATTGGCATGGGTTATCTGCACTGTGTCTTTCCCCAGGTTCCAGACAGCGCTCACGCCGCCCGGATCGGGCATTATAGTATACGCAAAGCTGGCTGCCCTCATCGGCTCGGAAAAGGCTATTTTAACCGTTGCATTCAAAGACACATTCAAAGCCCCGCTGTCGGGTGTGCTGTAAACAATGCTGGGCGGGGTTATATCGGTCCGGTCATGGTATATCCCGAATTTTACGCTGGCCTTACCCCCGGCAATAGTAAAACTACCACCGGCATGCACATTTCTGTCCTTGACAACCAGAACATTCACCCAACCATTGGTGCCGCCGCCCATCGGCATCCAGCCTATTCCGTTCCACTTGGCAACATACTTGGCGCTTACGCTATCGGCTAAAGTAAAAGACCCTCCAGCATATACGCCACTATCACCGAAGGCAATGGTCTGAACAGTATTATTCATGCCTTTGCCCATGGCCGACCAGTTCGCACCGTCCCATCTGGCTATACGATTAGCACTTATTCCACCGGCCGTGGTAAAACTACCGCCGGCATATACAGTGTCACCCTTGACTGCAACTGCATAGACAATATTAGCGCTCGTGCCGCTGCCCAAGGCCGACCAACTGGTTCCATTCCATTTGGCTATCCGGTTTACAGTAAC
>JAURWH010000102.1 GCA_030655055.1 bacterium | reverse complement strand
GGCCCTGGGCAGAAACCCGGTCGGGTAGGAAAGGCCCAGTCCGGCGGTGTCGGCGCTGCAGTCAGAGTACTGCCAGCCCAGGCTGGCCCAGGCCTCCCAGGGCCAGGCATCTTCCGGAACGGACAAGGTCTGGGGGGCGGTAAACATCCAGGCGTATGAAAAAACGGTATCCTGCCCGCCCAGTGCCGTCAATCTTATTTGATGCGGCCCGGGCCGGGGGGCAAAATCCGAGAGATAGTAAAGGTAGTCACCGGTGATCTGGGCCCTGGCGGTGATGTCCTGGCCATCCAGCAGCAGGACCAGGGAATATTCCTGCAGACCCGAAAGCAGCAGGGAGATCTCCAACGGCTCGTCCAAGGGCAGCAGGGAATCCGGCAGGGGGGAAAGGATGGTGATGAGATCAAAACCCTCACCGGCCGGAACATCTGCTGCCGGCTGGTTCTGGCCGATTGCCGGGGAACAGACCGTCAGCAATAGTATTATGGTAGAAATAAACTTGGACATATTTTAATGATGTCAAATTTCAGGCCAAAAGTCAAGGGATATCAGCCCGGGATGGGAGATATTTTACAGGTCCTGAAATTGTTTGACTTTTGGGGCAAAATGTTATAAGGTAATGCTGCCGATCATTCAATCACAAACCGGAACAACCAGATGAACTCAGTTTACATCCATATACCCTTCTGCCGGGCCAAGTGCCACTACTGCGGGTTCAATTCCAAGCCGCTGGAACAGCCGGCCGAGCTAAAAAATTATTTTCAGGCGCTGGCCCGGGAGATCGACGGCCGAAGGACGGAGATCAAAAGCATAAAGACTATCTATGCCGGCGGGGGCACCCCCACCATCGCGCCGGCCCGGCTGATCGAAACCATGGTTAATGCCCTGCGGCCCTGGGCTCCGGAGGCCGAACTGACCATAGAGGCCAATCCCGGAACCGTTTCCCTGGAAAAACTGAAAGCCCTGCGGGAAATGGGATTCAACCGGCTGAGCCTGGGGGTGCAGTCATTCAACGATGACCGGTTGAAGCAGATAGGCCGGGTGCACACCGCCCGGCAGGCAGTCAAAGCTTTTGAGTTGGGGGCCAAAGCCGGCTTTGCCAACATCAACCTGGACCTGATCTACGCCCTGCCGGGACAGTCATTAAACGACTGGAAAAAGGACCTGGCAAAGGCGCTTTCGCTTGACCCCCGGCACCTGTCGCTTTATTCGCTGACCTACGAGGAGAATACCGAATTCAGAAGGCAGAAGGCAGAAGGCAAAATAATACCATGCGGGGAAGACACCGAGGCCGACATGTACCTGGAGGCCGTCGACAGGCTTGACCGGGCCGGGCTTAAGCGCTACGAGATCTCCAACTTTGCCCAAAAAGGATATTGTTCCCAGCACAACATCAATTACTGGCGGGCCGGGGACTATCTGGGCTTCGGGGCCGGGGCCCATTCGCACCGGGGCGATAAAAGATGGAGCAACGTAAAGAACATCGAACGGTACGTCCGGTCGGTGAACGGCGGCAAAAGCCCGGCCGATTTCCGGGAGACCATTTCTCCGGAACAGCAGAGGTTCGAGGCCCTGTTCCTGGGCTTGCGGATGGCTGCGGGGATAGAGATAAAAAGTTATAAGCGCAGATTCGGGAAATCCCCGCTGGAGCACAAGCCGCAGGTCTGGCTCCGCTGGAAGGAGCAGGGCTGGGCGGACTGGGACGGCAGAACTTTGCGCCTTACGCCCCAGGGCTTGCTGCTGGCCGACGGCCTGGCGGTGGAGCTGGCATAATCGGAGATGATTCCCCTTGACTTTTAACCGCAGATTTTGTATCGTTATTGCATCCGGCCATCAATAAAAAGGAAAAGAAAATGGGCTTTGAAAGCGAAAGGCACGGCCAGCAGGGCCACGAACTCTATTCCAAGGGACGGTTCGGCGAGGCCGTGCAGGAATTTAAAAAAGCCATCAAGGCCACGCCCAATTTTGCCGACCTGTACAACCATCTGGGCCTGGCCTACCACCTTAACGGGGAATACGAACAAGCCATCAAGACCTTCAAGCAGGCCATCAGGCTCAATCCCCGGTACGTGGAGGCCCACCTGAACATAGCCATCACCCTGAACGAGCTGGGACGTTACGAAGAGGCGGTCTCCTTTTTCAGCCAGGCCACCGAGGCCGAGGACATCAAGGGAGGAATGACCACCGGCATCCGCAACAAGCTGTCCTCGGCCCATGCCGGACTGGGGGACACCTACTGCGACATCGGGTACAATAACGAAGGGGCCGAGGAATACCAAAAGGCGCTGAAGCTCAATCCCCACCACCACGATGTCCGCTTAAAGCTGGCCAAGACCCACCTGAACCTGGAGCAGTATTACATGGCCATCGAGGAACTGGAGACGCTGACCAGATCCCATCCCGATTACATCGAGGCCATCATCTTCCTGGGGGTGGCTTATTTGAAGAACGGGCAGAGGGATAAGGCCCGCAAACAGTGGCAGGTCTGTCTGGCCAAGGATCCCGGCAATTTGAGGGCCAAGACCTACCTGACCCTGATGGCCCGGGCCGGGGAGAAATAACGGCATCAGTTTCCCGCAACAAAAAGGACGAAGTTTTCACTTCGTCCTTTTTTCATGTTCCAGGGCCAGCAGTTTCAAAATATCGCTCCGGGAGTAATGCCAAAGACCGCAGTCCTCGTCGGGGGGCTGGGCCAGGCAGCCGCCCAGGCACCAGGGCAGCAGTCCGCAGATCCGGCAGTGCTGCTGGCGGTAAGGGTTCCAGGCCATCCATTTGAACAACTGCGGGGAAAAGGGATCATTCATCTTTTCATTGATCCGGTTCTCCGGCCGTCCCACGTCATTCCAGCATTTGTAAATGTTCCCCTCCGGATCCACGATGAAACTCTGGGGGTCGGCGGCCTGGCAGCAGACCGGCTTGGGCCGGGGCAGGTTAAGGATCTCAAACCCCGAATTCACCAGACCCTTAAGGACGTCCGTTTCATCATCGCTGAACCGGGGGGCGCTCTGGCAGAACCCGGCCAGGTTGCGGCAGAGCTTTTCCGAAGGTTTTCCGGGGATCACTTTGATCGCCGCCGCAGGGAGCAGTTTGTTCCGGCTTTCCCCCAGCCCGGCCAGGCCGGTCAGGTAAACTGTCCGGAGCGAGGGGTCATTCACCGTTTCACCCGATCCCAGGTTGATGTACAGCAGATCCGGCCGGTTCTGCTTGTCCTTGACCATAACCGGCAGATGGCCGGGGCCGCCGTTGGTGATCACATTGTAAACCGCCCGGGCGTTCAGTTTGCGGCAGGCTTCATCCAGCCATTGCTTAAGATCCAAAGCCAGGGGCCAGGCCAGGGCCGGCTCGCCTCCCCAAAAGGTCACCGAAAGTTCCTTAAGCCCGGGGCGCTCCAGCACCAGGGACTTGATAGCTTCCACCGCCCGGGGACCCAGGTCCTGGGGCTTATCCCGGTAAGGACAGCCGGGGCAGTTCTGGTCGCAGCGGGTGGTCAGGCCTATCCACAGGTCAAGCCGGCTGGGGGAGAAGCGGAAAAGATTGGAGGCCAGCTCCAGCTCCTGCATCTCGTCGGCCTGCTCCTCGGCCAGGAAGCCCCCGTCAGTCAGCAGCTGCATGGTCTGCTCCACCGCCGGGTCCTTGAAATTCATCAGGTTGCGGGTGATGGGCATCTGCAGGCCGCCGTAGATGGCCGCCTGCACCTGGTCCAGGGGCAAAAAACTCCGGCGGACGCAGTTGTAAAGCATCTGGGGCCGGCTCCGGCGGCGGATAAGGTGATTATAGCGGGAAGGCTTCATTAAATAAATAGGAAGTAAATAAATCAATAAATAGGAAATAGTTAAATTGGAAATTGGAACGAGGAACCGGGAAAGAGGCAGGCAGGGGTGAGAGAGTTTGCTTCTAAAAAGGAAAAAACCGGAAGTCAAATAATATTAATGCTTATCTAACTTGCTCAGGAAAAGAAGAAAGATTACACAGGTTTGGCAATAACGTAGATATTGCTCAATTATGTTCTTTTCTTTTTGCACCGCCAAACAGAAAAGAACCAAAAGAAAAAGCTCGTCGCTTAAAACTCTCCGGGCCACGCTTACGCCAAGGCTTCAGCGGGCCCGCCGTTGCGCTTCTCGTTGCCGGCGGGCTTGTCTGAACTCGGGCTTTGGCCCAGCCCTCAAACATGCAGACAAGCTTTTTCCGCCATCAACTGCGATGCTCACTGATCGTTTTAACGCGACAACCGGGGTTGGCGCCTATTGTTCCCCATGTCTCCTGAGCTGATTAGATAATAATTTAAAAGCATTTGATTATCTATGCATTTAAGGCACATCCTAATATCACTAAAACAAAGATAACCTTGATAAGTAGCTACGGTATTTTTCTATTTGTTTGGGAATGAATCCCGTGAAATCATGTTAATCCTGTCTATCCCGGAAAGGAGTGGTTAGACAATAAAAAGCAAAAGGCCGGAAGATCCGACCTTGGTAATTGTGCCCTGATTACGGGAACAGTTTTGTCCGGAAGCTTATTTCCCCGGGGGAACAGGGGCCGCCGCCCGGGCCAGGTTGTTCTTCAGGTCATCGGGGCTGTCGGTATGGATCAAAGCCTCGTCCAAAGTGATCAGCCGCTTGCGCACCAGGTCGGCCAGGGAATGGTTCAAAGGCATCATGCCCTGCTTGGTGCCCATCTGGATGGCCGAGGGGATCTGGCTGGTCTTGCCCTCGCGGATCAGGTTGCGGATGGCGCTGTTGATCAGCATCAGTTCGTATGCCACTATCCGGCCCTTGCCGTCGGCCCGCTGGGGCAGCACCTGGGAAAGCACCGCCAGCAGGTTGCCGGAGATCTGCATCCGGACCTGGGCCTGCTGATGGGGCGGGAAGACCTCCACTATCCGGTCGATGGTCTGCATGGAATCGGTGGTGTGCAGGGTGGAAAGCACCAGGTGCCCGGTCTCGGCCGCGGTGATGGCCAGTTGGATGGTCTCCAGGTCGCGCATCTCGCCGATCACTATCATGTCGGGATCCTGGCGCAGCACGCTCTTTAATGCATTGGTGAAGCTGTGGGTGTCCTTGCCCACCTCCCGCTGGTTGATCTCGGCCTTCTTGTCCTGGTAGATGAACTCGATGGGATCCTCGATGGTGACGATGTGACAGTCCTGGTTGGCGTTGCGGGTCTCCACCATGGCGGCGATGGTGGTGGACTTTCCGCAGCCGGCCGGGCCGGTCACCAGTATCAGGCCCCGGGGGCGCATGGCCAGGTTTTTGCAGACGATGGGAAGGTTCAGTTCGTCCACGGTGGGGATCCGGTTGGGGACCACCC
>JAURWH010000101.1 GCA_030655055.1 bacterium | reverse complement strand
TCCGGTTCCCCGGTCCTCATACCACAACATTCTGCCCTTGCTGCCCTGGGCAGCTATCATGGACAACCCATAACCCACCGAAGACCAGTTATTCTCGATAAACATGGCCTTGCTGTTCGTATCTCCCGTACTTCCGCCATGGTCTATGTATATCCCTGAACCTTCATCCGTAAAAACCCCCAGCCCGGCACCGTATTTGCTGGGATTGTTTACCTTGATGGGGAATATCGCCTTCTGTTGCCCCTCTATCTTGATTCCGCCACCGGTAGAATCGCATCGAACCTCCAGCCAAAAGCTGGCAGTATCCTCCCCGTCGTCTATCCCGTGATGATTGGCAAGTATTCCCCACCCGCCACGCGCATAGTTTACCGCCCTTACGCTGGCCATTCCGTAATTGTCCCAGTACATCCCGTACTTGTTTGGCTCGGTTGTGAACTGGGCATATTTGCACAGATTTATCCACAATGGTCCATTGGCAGTGTCCGCCGCATCGCTCCGTAAATATGATGTCCCGCTGTAGAAACTGGACCCATAAAGCAGATAATTTGCATTTGTACTGTTGGCCACATTAAGGTCAACAATTTTCCCGGCCTTGATGCTGTCAAACACTACGAACCTAGCCGTGTCTGTTTTATCAGTTCTTAAAAATTTATCGCCACTTTGATATTCCATACCCGTTTTCAAGAGATTGGTCCGGCCTGAAATCACCGCGCTGTCAGAGGTTCCTATGAATCTGCCCCATAAAGTATCGGCTACAACTTTTTTGCTCCTTAACCCCCAATGGTACAACATGGCGCTGTCATGGAAGGTCTGACCGAATTTATACCCCACCGTGATGGCCGGTTTATCAGCCAAATCCTGAGAGGTAACTATCATTCTCCCGCTTTTGGTGTCCGCTACATACAATGCCGTACCCGTATTCTGATTATCTATCCGCAAACCTGTCCCGGTTGATTGTAAGCCATTCTGAATGGCTATTCCCCGGCCATCCCCACTATGGCTGACATAAAGACCAGTTCCTTGCTGATTGTAAATACCGATTCCGCTTCCGGAGGGACTTACCCCTTCCACTACCATGATTTGGTTTGCTTTAGAATTTCCAAACATCCTTATGGCACCCCCGGAGGAATCGCTGCGAATGGTCATCCAAAATGAGCGTTTATCCACGTTGTTATCAATACCCTTATTGACACCAAGGATGCTGGTTCCACCTGGATTGTAATTGACCGAATATAAGCTGGCCAGCCCATAGTTTTGCCACTGTTGCCCGTATCCCGACAAGGAATCATTGGCTTGAAACAGCCATTTTACATTGTTTAAATATAAATTCCCGGTAGCGGTATCCTGAACATTGCTTCTAAGATATCCCTTGGCAGCCACACCACCCAAACTGTCGGAATTTTTAGCTAATGTTACCACATTTTGAATATTGCCCACAAAAGCCCCATAAAAGGTGTCGGCCACAACCTTTCTAGCCTTCAAACCCCACCAGTAATACATGGAGCTGTCTGCCTTATTGACTCCGTTTGTATCTTTATAGACCACAGTTAAACTGGGCCTTAGCTGGTCATACTGCTGGGTCCGCATCATTCTTCCGGTTCCCCGGTCTTCATACCACAACATCCTGCCCTTGCTCCCCTGGGCGGCCAGCATATACAACCCGTAACCAATCGAGGAATAATTATTTTCTATGAACATAGCCTTGCTATTGGGGTCCCCGGGACTCCCACCGTGATCTATGTATATCCCTGATCCCTCATCCGTAAACACCCCCAGTCCGGCACCGTATTTACTGGGATTGTTTACTTTAATGGGAAATATTGCTTTCTGTTGTCCCTCAATTTTAATGCCGCCACCAGTGGAATCGCAGCGAACCTCCAGCCAATAGCTGGCTGTATCAACTCCGTTATCAATCCCGTGATGATTGGCCAGGATCCCCCATCCTCCCCGTGCATAGTTTACCGCCCTTACACTGGCCATTCCGTGATTGTCCCAGTACATCCCGTACTTATTTGGATCGGCGGTGAATTGCGCGTATTTACAAAGGTTTATCCACAATGGCCCGTTGACCGTATCCGCTGCATTGCTCCGCAGGTACGCGGTCCAGGGATTGCCCCCCAGACTGTCGGCATTAAGGGCGAAAGCCCGGGAGACATGCCCAGCCAGAATCAGAGACACTATAAGCAGAATGATGCTCCCCGGAAACCGCAGGCTTCTTCTATATGTTCCACTTGTCTTCAAATTACTTTTCTATCTCCAGATCTACTGATCCAGCCCTCTCTTTTTAACAGTTCCAGTATCTGGGGTTTGCCCAATTTTCCCGCGGTGCCCGAGCTGTACTCAAATAATTCAACTTTCTTGTGTTTGCGGTAATGGCCGTCCGGATCCGCCCCATTCAACGGTGACAGCACAATGTAGTGGCTGCCGGAATCCACCGTCCTCATCGACTCCTCTTCGGAGATCAGGGCCTCGTGGATCTTTTCCCCGGGACGCACCCCGATGTTCTTGATGGCTGTTTTTTTACCTCCAGTGGCGGCCATCACCTCCGCCAGATCCTTCACCAGCAGGGCCGGCAGTTTTTTCACGAAGATCTCGCCGCCTTTGGCCTTTAAAGCAGCCCAGAATACCAGGTCAATGGCCTGGCCCAGGGTCAGCACAAACCGGGTCATGCCGGGATGGGTGATGGTCAACGGACCGCCGTGCTCCAGCTGTTTCTGAAATAGAGGGATGACGCTGCCCCGGGAACCTATCACATTCCCATAACGGACGCAGGCATAGATCGGGGATTTCTTGCGGGCCTCCAGGTTGGCCGAGATGAACAGCCTCTCCTGAAGGGCCTTGGTCATGCCCATGGTGTTCACCGGCTTTACCGCCTTGTCGGTGGAGATGGCGATCACCCGGGGCACCCCTTCCTCCCGGCAGGCGGTGATGATGTTGTGGGCCCCGATGACGTTGGTGAGCACCGCTTCCCGGACATTGTATTCGCAGGAAGGTACCTGCTTTAAGGCCGCCGCGTGGAAAACCACATCCACACCCTTCATCGCGCTTTTGACCGAGGTGTAGTCGCGGACATCACCGATGATGAACTCCACCTGGGGGCTGGAGCGGAATTCGTAGCGCATGTCGTCCTGCTTCTTTTCGTCCCGGCTGAATATGATGATCTTCCTGGGACTCTTCTTTAAAAGCATTTTGGCGATGTAGTGCCCGAAGGAACCGGTACCCCCGGTGATCAATACATTCTTATTCAAAAACACAATAGGCTCCTTGTGATGGTCTGGCGAAAATTAAATATTCAATTTATAGGGATGAGTATCTATATCCTCCGGGTTGAATGGCTCGTCGGTGTAGGCCAGCAGGTACATCATGTCCTGTCCGGTGTTTTTGATGGCATGGGCCGACTTCAGGGGCAGCTCCACCGTTACCATGTTATCTTCACCCATGGGGATCTCGGTCCGCTGTTTTGTATCTATGTCCTCCAGCACCAGTAGCGCCCGGCCCTTGATGACGCAAAACCATTCGTGCTTGCGCAGATGATAGTGGTGCCCCTTGGAGATGCCTGGATGGGCGGTGGTCACGAAGAACTGGCCGAAGGCCTCCCTGCCCGGATGCAGGCTTTCGCGCCGCAGGACCTCCGCCAGCCAGCCCCGCTGGTCGGTCTTTATATCGAGTTTCTTTACTTCCATTGACGGCGGTTCTCCCATTCAAGTTTTAGGGCTTTAAAACTTTTTTCCAGGTCCCAGGCTTCGGCCTTAAATGTTTTCCGTGACTTGCCGGTATCCAGCGATACGTCCCGGGGCCGGGGCGCCAGGTAACTTACCGCAGAAGACAAGCCCGGTTTGACGGCTTCGGGATCGAAACCAAACGCCCGGGCGGCGGACCTGATGAATTCGTGTTTGGTGCAGGGCTGCCTGCTGCCTATATTGTATATTCCCGTCAAATGCCGTTCCATTACCTCTTCCAGGAAAAGCGCCAGGTTTCCGGTGGAAATCGGGGTGAATGTCTGGTCAGTAAAACCATTGACCGTTTCCCCGTTCCGCAAACGGGCGACCACTTTTTCCACCATCCCCGGCCTTTGGGGGTCGCTGCCAAGCCCGTAAATGCTGGTGCGAATGGTGCACCCGTCTTTTGGGATCTCTCCCTCTCCCTCCAATTTGGTCCGGCCATAGACGGAGATAGGTGAGGGTGGATCATCTTCTGAGTAATTTCCCTTGGTCCCGTCAAACACAAAATCGGTGGATATATAAATGATATGGGCTCCGGAAACTGCGTTCACCACATTGCGGGTGGCCAAGACATTTGCCTGATAAGCCTGCTCGGGATATTGCTGGCATTGATCCACGTTGGTCATGGCGGCGGTATGGATCACCGCATCTATTCCGCTTAAAGTTTTTCGCCCCTGGGTCAGATCCCAGGACATTTGTTCCCCCCCGGCAATGCTGATGGCATCCCGATGGGTGGTATAAATTACCCTGTGCCGGGACTTGAAATGATTCACCAACAGGTGTCCCAGCATTCCGGTACCACCGGTTATCAGAATGTTCACCGCCCGGCCTCCATCAAAAAATCCGAGATCTTTGAAACCGTGTCCGAAAGATTGAACCTTGATTGCACCTGTCGCCGGGCCTCGTCTCCCAGAACCTTGGCCTGGGCCGGCTGGCACAATAACTTTTCCAGCACAAAAGGCAGTTCACCGTGGTTTTCCAGCAGCAGCCCGCTCCGTCCGTGGTCTATGATCTCGGGTATCCCCCCGCTCTTAACCGATACTACCGGCTTGCCCAAAGCCATGGCCTCGATCAGCACCCTCCCGAAAGGTTCCGGTTTTACCGGGGTGTGGACAATGATGTCGGCCGCCGCCATGTAAGGGGCGGTGTTTTCCAGCCAGCCGGAAAAAATTATTTCCCCGGAAACATTCAGGGATCCGGCCAGTTCTTTTAGGTGTTCCGGATAGCCCTTTTCGGCAAAAATGGCGTCCCCGGCCAAAAGCAGCTTACACAGGAACCCCCGTCGTTTAAGATGGGCCAGGGCCTTGATGGAGTGTTCCTGCCCCTTCCAGGCCGAAAGCTGGCCGAATACTCCGATCAAAGATTCTCCCGGCTTGACCCCCAGTTTGTTTTTGATCTCTTCCGGTTTTTGCTGCCGGCTGGCAAAGACCCATTTTTCCTGGTCTATCCCGTTGTGAATGACTTTCGGTGCAATGGCACTGAACTTCAGGGCCGGCTGGGCGGCCACCGCCCGGGAAACTGCTATGAGCTTTGGTTGGCTGATCCTGCCGGCCAGCCCCAGCAAAACCGACGACGGCCCGGATACTATAACCCGGACATGCCACACAATCGGCAGTTTGACCTTTTTCCGGCAGAGCCCCAGTATGATGGCGGCCTTCAGAGTATTGGCATAAACAAGGTCGGCTTCTTCTTTTTGGACCGCCTCGACCAAAGCCTTTTTGGCCTTTGTGATGTCAATCCATAGAAACGGATTTAATACGTTTCCAGCCAGCCGCCCCCGGGACAATGATGCCAGCCTGGGGCTTAATTTTATGGTCCGGAAGCTGATATTATGACTTTGGGCTTTTTTTTTCAGGATGCTGTCCTGAGATGCCAGTAAAACCGGTACTATGGGAGATTTTAAGGCCGGCAAAACCGAAAACAGGCTTTGCTCCGCCCCGCCAAAAACCGGGGAATGGTCGAAGAATAATACTTTCACTATTACCTTGAATTATAACAGATTATGTTAACATAAGATGTGCGAAAAGTCAATAAAATAGGCCTGGTGATTTATATTTTTTCACCAGGCCTGTACTGATTTATAAAGTTTCTGAAATTCCCTGAAAACACTCTCCGGTGAGACCTGGGAAAGGCATGGCGGACCAGGTTCCCGGCAGCCGTACTTGTCGGCAGGATGATAGCAGGGACTGCATTCTGCCGGACTTTGAACGGCTTTGGCCGACGGCCCGTAAGGCCGGCTTAAGGCCGGATCGGTGGGGCCGAAGATTGTCAGGGTGGGAACCAGCAAAGCTGCGGCACAGTGGGCCAGCCCGCTGTCATTGGAAATAAAGGCCCGGCAATGTTTGATCAAGGCCAGAGCGGCCATCAGGTCATGGCCTCCGGCCATGGAAACCGCTCCCGGTCCGGTCTTTAAGGCCACATATTCCACCAATCCCTTTTCCTCCGGGCCGCCAAAGACCATAAGGGAAAATCCCTGGGCGGTCAGGATCTTTCCCAAAGCAATGAAGTTGTCTCCGGACCACCGTTTTTTAGGATTTCCCGCACCCGGATGCAGTCCGATCAGTTTGGATGGTTCAATTTTCAGCCGGTGCAGCGATCCCTCCGCCTGTTTTATTTCCTCCGGGGTGAGCAAAAGGCCGTAACCCTGGAATTTCCGGTCGATGCCTGCCGCCCGCAGCAGTTCCAGATTGCGTTCCAGATAATGCCTTGATTTGGTTTGTATCTTCAGGTTGCAAAAACCATATTTCCTCTGTTCCGGCGACACCCTGTCCCGGGCGCCGGAGATAAGGGAGACCAGGCAGTATCTGATCCCTGGGAAAGGAGAGCTGGTAAAGGTGATCTCCGGCTTTTGTTTTCTGAGGTCTTGGATCAATTTCCATGATCCCTTCAACCCCCGGTATTGCAGATCATATATCGCCAGTTTATTTTGGACCCCGGAAGGAAGCAGCGAGAGCATCGATTGCTTTTGAGCGATGACCGTAATCCTGGCTCCGGGCAGTTCCTCCCTGGCGGCCTCGATGGCCGGCAGGGCCATGATCATATTGCCGATGCCGCCCCAGACGAAAAAGGCCAGCGACCCCGGCCTTTTTATTTTTGGCGCCTGGCCAAATCCAAAATCCCAGGGCCTTCCCCATTTTTTGGCAAATACCTTGCGGCTGGCGGCGGCGGCCTGTTTCCATGCGTCAGACTGGCGGCCCGACTCTCCGGCAAAGCGCGAGGCCCGGCCTCCAAAATGATAGAACAGGCTGGAGCGGACCCGTAAAAATTCCGTTCCTTTCAGCGCCAGCCGGTAGAACAGATCGGGATCCGATCCGGGGCCCGGATTGAAGAGCTCGTCCAATCCATCCAGCTGCTCCCATAATTTCCGGTGGATCAAAAAGGGATAATTGACCCCCGGTTCAAAAGCCCCCTGCTTCTGCCGGTTTTCTGACCCGGCATAGGTTAAGAATTCCTGTTCCCGGAATTCTTCGAAGGTCTGCCCAAAATCCCGTTTGATATGGCAGGGCGCCACCGGCACCCACCCCGGCTCTACCTGGACCCCGCTTAAGACCCGGTCAGACTCGGCCATGGACATCAAGGCTTCATCCCATCCGGGGGAGGCCACCAGGTCATCGTTGGCCAGGAACAGATACTCCCGGTTGGCCAGGCGGGCGGCCTGATTAGTGGTGCTGCAGATGCCTTGGTTTTTGCCGAGGATGACCTTGTCGATCCCGGGATAGGTTTTAAGATATTCGTTGGTGCCGTCGCTGCAGCCATCGGCGCAGACTATTATCTGGTGGGGATGGGCCGAGTTTTCCTTAAAACTTTTAAGACAAAGTTTCAGATAAGGAAGGGTGTTGTAGGTGGGGATGATTATGGAAAAACCTGGTTTCATTTCATCTTTCTGGCCGAAAGCGACAGGGGCAGGCCGAACAGCAGATGGCCCAGTTTAAGACTGAGCCCCCCGAACAGCAGTCCCGGAGCCGTTCTGGCCAGGCCGGAAACCACCCGGGCGGCAATTAAAAATTTGTGCCGGGGATTAAAATTGTTTTTCTCCAGCCGCATTTGAATGCTCTGGGGGAAGTAGACCGTGCTTTTGAACCCGCAGCCGGCCAGCGCTCTTTTCCAGGCGGCCAGTGAATAGGTGGCTTCCTTGACATCCTCGTCCTCGATGCCGGGCCCGGACCCAAAAGCCTCGGCCAGCCCCTTCACCGGCTCGTTGGCCAGCTCCAGCCGTCCGCCAGGGACCAGCGTCCGGCTTATTTCCCGGACCGCTCCGCTCAGATCATAGCTGTGATGCAGGGCGGCCGAGGCGGACGCCAGGGACAGCGACTGAGTTTTGAACGGCAGCCGGTTCATGTCGGCCAGTATCCGGTCGAAGTAAATGTTGGGATCGAAAAAACATTCTCCCAGCTCCAGCTTGTTGTCGGAGCTGATGTCCAGGGCAATGCCCCTGTAGCCCAGGGCCGCTATCTGAGATGTGGTCCACCCGGTTCCGGCGCCCAGGTCCAGAGCCCAGCCATCTCCGGCCGGCAATCGATCCATCAGCTGGGCAAAGTTGATCCGGCTGTCACTAGTATATGTACTTTCCAGGTGCTCCCGCCGGGCTAGCTGTCCGGGGCTCCATTTGTTGGCGGTTGAGAACTTTGATCGGTGATAGCTTCTTTGAGCGCTGGCTATCCAGGGATGGGAACCGACCAGACAATCTAAAATTCCATTGTTTATGGGATAGATATTGCGGCAGGCCAGGCAAACCACGCTTCCCTGGCGGATCTCCCGGCCGTCCTCCTTCAGTAACTCAAGCTGCCAGTCGCTTTGACGGCAGCTTGGGCATTGCAGTATTTCCAGCAACTGCCGGCGCATCAGCGTTTCTTCTGTTCTATGATTTCCATCATGGACTTCAGGGATCTTTCCCAGGTGTACTTTTGATAGACCAATGCCTGTCCGGCTGCGGCTATCCCGGCCCGGGCAGAGTCGTTGCCGATATATTCTTTTATGATTTTCAGCATCCCGGTTTGATCCTTGAACCATGCCAGATGTTTGAGGTTGTCAAAATAGTCTTCCAGCCCCGGAACATAGTGTGTCAGATGAAAACCCCGGCAGGCCAGGACCAGCAAGGCCCGGTCGGAAAAGTAGCCGGGGTGGTCGTTGCGGCTGTTGATCCCCAGGACGATCTTGGCCGAGGAGCAGACCTTCGCCAATCCTTCGCCGTAGGCGAACTTCCCGGTGTAATCCAGATCCCGGGGCCAGCCCGGCTGGCCCCAGATCTTTACCTTATACCCCGCCTGGCGACAGGCTCTGAGGAGATTTATCCTGTCAGGCGCCGGAGCCCCCGCAAAAGCCACGTCGCAGGCATAGCTCTGATCATAACCTGCGGGTTTATGGACCTCGGGGTCACAGCCTTCCAGCAGGTGGTGAACATTGTTCCGTCCGGTGATCAGGGATAATGGTTCTACCAGATGTTTGCCGGTGACAAAGATAAACCGGCTGGCTTTGGAATGATCTGCTACAAACCGGTGGAGCGGGGCATCCATGTACCGGTAGGCCACCAGCGTCTGCCGGGCCAGCTGCTTTGTTATCCCGGGATCCAGCCGCTTTCCTTTGACTACGATCACGGCATCAGGTGCTTGGGACCGGGCCAGTCCCAGCAGTTTCCTTCCCAGGGATTGAGCTTTGATGGAGGAAGAGAGCTTGAACCACAACCGTTCGTTTAAGGCCAAAGGGCGGGGGTGCGACCAGTCCAGCTCGAACGGCAATACCTGATGCCCCAGCCGTTCCAGATTCTTCTTCATGAAATGGTTGGTGGACCAGGGGACATTGAACACTCCGGCCAAGATGATCTTCATGTCCGTTTCACGGAATTATCATTTTACGGGTTTCCTCCAGTCCGCAGTTGAACAGCAGG
The DNA here is from genome assembly GCA_030655055.1 of bacterium. Lineage (NCBI taxonomy): Bacteria > bacterium. Next base: position 8,426 of record JAURWH010000101.1, on the reverse strand, counting down.
TCCATTGCCGACAACCCGGGCACGAATTCTCCCCAAAGTTGGGGATACGGCTGAGGCTGGTACTCCGTGTATTTAAGGTCTATCCCAGCCTGTTGAAATAGTTCCTGGCCCAGGTAATTCTCGCCCCCGGCCCCGGAGAGATATTCATCCGCCTTTAAACTCCGGCACAGCGAAACCAGCATTTCCGTAGACTTCCCGGCGGCCTCAAGATCTGAGAGGTTTGCGAATTTTGCCTTTATCCCCAAGTGCTCTGCCAGCTTGATTATTACCGCCCGGTTCAGCTGTGAAAGGTTCTCCCATTTTTGGCGGCAAACCAGGTCCAACAGCCAGGTATATTCTTTGAAATAAGGTGTCCGGGAATAGCATGATTCCAATGTCTTCAGGTGCTCAGATTGCCACGGCCGCTGATTGTCTATGGTCACTTCGCTGACGTTTTGAAAGTAGCGGCCCTTCTTGAGCACCGGCACCGAGAGCCAGCTGGCCCGGCCGTCGCTTTGTTTGATGGAACACCGGGCGGTGTATGAGGTTCGTGAATACTGGACGCTGTCCAGAAAGACAAACACGTCGCAGCGGGCCATTTTGTAAAAATAGCCCGCCCACGGCAGGTAATTCGGCTGATGGGCGGCGACGATCATTTTGTTTCAGTCAATCCCAGATGACCGGATTGAAGTTACTTGAGAACCCAGCGGATGACCTCAAAGGCCTCGGCATAACGGGCCCCGATCTGCGTCCCCCTGGTGGTGGCCAGCGCCCGGATGAATTCCGGATTGGCGTAAAACCGCCCCAGCTGGGACTTGTAGCACTTCAGGGCCTTGATCTTGGCTTCGACGTGGCGCGGCTCCAGCAGCACGAAGGACTGGGTCTCGAAGGTCTTGTTGTTCCAGGGGATCTCGTAACCCAGGATGGTGCGGTCCTTGAAGGCTCGGAAACCCTCCTGGGCGATCGTCAGATGGTCCTGATGGGTGTCGTTGAAACAGGGCATCAGCACCAGATCGGGATCGATCTTTCTTTTCAGCCGGATCAGGTCGTCCAGTATGGCCTGGCGGTACTGGGGAAAATCACGCACCGGATAATCATAGATGATCCGGTGCTGTTTCTTAAGCCCCAGGCTGTCCAGGGCCGCCTGCAGCTCCTTTTTAAGGGTGTCGGGGTCGGCCCCTTTGGGCAGCGATTTTTCGGCCGAGGAGAACGCGGCATAATGCACCTGGGCCTTCTGCTTCAGCAGTTTGGCCATTAATCCCCCGCAGCCGAACTCTCCGTCGTCGGTATGGGGCGCCAGCACCAGCACTTTTTTGAACATGAGGCAACCCTTTTATTTTATCTGTTTGATGGCCTGCCGCCACAGGTCATGGCAGCGGTTGAGGGAAAGCACTTCGTCCACCAGCTTAAAACCGTTCTTCCGCAGGCGGGGATGATCCTCTATGAATTTCTTTTCCTTTTCCACCGGTTCACCGGCCTCAGGGTCCACCACCAGCCCGCAATCATATTCTCTGATCAGCCGGGCCGCACCTTCCACAAACGGGGTGCAGATCACCGGGAGACCGGCAGCCAGGTATTCCCCCAGCTTGACCGACAGGCAGATCTTGGTGTTGGACGCTTTCCGTTCAAGGATCAGGCCGGCGTCTCCCAAAGCCAGCATCTGGGAAAGCTGCTCCGGCGAAGAAGGATTGACCAGCATGTAATCGCCCTCTTTCAGTCCGGCATCCCTGAATGCTTGGTGTATGAAGGGGGCGAAAGCCGGAGTACTCGAAGCTACCACCAGGAAGGCTTCCGGTCTTGTTTTTTTAAAACGCTGCAGGTAGGTAGCTACCAACCCCCGGTCCCCGGGAGTGCCGAATGATCCCAGGTGCAGCAGCACGAACCGGTCCTTCAGGACGTATTGCTTTTTTACTGCTTCCCGGCGGACCGGATCGAATTTCATTTTATGCTGATCCACGCAGCAGGGAATTACCAGGGAAGGTGCTTCGGGATCAATGGTCTTCAGATATTCGGCGAACGGCTCCGACACCACTATGTTCAGTGCCGCCTGGGATATCAGGGATATTTCCTGTCCTTTCCAGAACCGGTGGTCCGGCGAGCCGGCGGCAAATATCCCGGCATTGGCGGATTCTTCGGGGTACATTCCGCGCAGGTCAAAAACATATGGGATCCTTAATAATTTCTTGGCCAGCAAGGCCAGCGACGCCGCCGGATAACTGCGGGCGATCACCAGACCGGGACGAAACAACAAAAGATAAACGAAGAACGGCCCCAGCGCTGAAGCCAGATACATGTAATATTTGGCCCTGGTCAAATTGAAATCACGGGGAAATAACGGGAACCCTATCGTCCAGATGTCGGTCCGGCAGCCCAGGCCGGAGGTGAATGATCTTATCGCCTTCCGTTTGGCCAGTCCAGCCAGATATGTTTTAAAAGGCCGGCGGCGCCCGGTATAGAACATGAACGGAGCCAATGACAGATACCTGAATTCCAGTCCGGGCAAGCTTTTTCCGGACCCCAGGATCGGAGCCAGGAACTGCCCCTCTATCAGATTGCCGCGGAAAGGCACTTCCAGCGAGGTCAGCAGCAGCACTTTTTTCATAGATTGATCAGCTCCCGGTATTCCTGCCAGTCCTCCTTGTTGAGGATCAGGCTGGGGATTATCTCCACCATCAGATGGCGCTTGAGCCAGTACAGGGAAAGCAGGCCGGAGCAGCTGTAGGCGGCAGCCGAGGCCCAGGCCGCTCCTATCATCCCGAACCTGGGGATCAGGATGACATCCAGCAGCAGGGTCAGGCCCAGCCCGCTTAAGGCCAGGTAACTGACATACTGCGATTTTCCCACCCCGGCCAGATGGCTGACTATCAGCTTGGCCGGGGCCAGCATCACTACCCCGAAAAGAAGCACCTGCAGGGCCCGGACGGCCGGGGCAAAGGACGGCCCGTAAAGCGTTGTTATCAGCCACTGGGCCGTAACGGCCAGGGTGGCCGCTGCCGCCAGGCTCAGGAATACGGTATGCCGGATGGCCTTGAGGCTGATGTCCCGGGCCCGGGCCTCAGAGTCTGCCGAGGAGACCGCCGGCAGCAGCACGGTGGAGACCGCCGCCGGAATGTACCAGATCAGTTCGGCCAAAAAAACCGCGGTGGCATAGATGCCCACTTCGCGGTTGGTCCAGAACAAGGCCAGCAGGATCAGGTCCAGCCGGTAATTGAAGAACTGGATTATCTGGCCGGGCTGGCCCTTCATCCCGTAGCTTAATGATTTTTTCAGGCCGCGCCATGACGGGACCAGGGACAATGGGATCTTTTTAGTGAGACGGTATCCGCTCCACAGCACCGCCAGCAGGATCGAAATATTGGCCGCCCACAGGGCCGAGGCCACAAAGCCTTTAAAGGCCGCCACCAGCAGGCCCAATGCTGCCAGCCTTCCGGCCTGTCGCATCAGTCCGGCCTGATTGAATCCCTCCAGGTCGCCCAGGCCCCGCAGCAGGTTTATCTGGTAGTCCAGCAACAACAGCAACGGCAGCCCACACAATACGATGCCCAAAAGGCCCATATCCACAGGCCTTTTCACGACGATCCCCAGGACCGGGAAAAGGAAAATGGTCAGTACGGCCAATAAAGACCCGGTCAGCACCGCCAGGTAAAGGGAATTGGCCCAGGCCCGCCCCGGCATTATCTGCCCGCTGCCGACCAGGTGGACATTGGCCAGGCCCAGGCCCAGATTGCCCGCCAGCGCCAAAAAGCCGGCTATCAGTCCGTACAGGGCTATGGCCCCTTTGGCGGTGGGGCCCAGGTACCGGGCCACTATCACCCCGCACCCCAGGCCCAGCAACATTCCCAGGGCCTGGTACAAAAAGGTCTGCAGGCTTAAGGCGCCGAATTTTTTCATCAACCTGTCTTTAATGATTTATTGCCGGCCCGCCGGGGCCGGTCGCTGAGATCCTGCCGTGAACGGAAAAGTAAAACTGCCCTGACCGATCTTTAGCAAAAGACGGGGAGATTTTAATTCTGCCCCGTCTTTTAATATTTCCGCAGCCCGGACATTGCTGATTGTTTAGGCCTTGGTGCGCTTTTCCAGCTCTATCACCTTGCGCCGGATGTCCTGGATCTTCTGGGCCAGGGCCAGCTCTTCTTTTTTATGGTTGATGATCTTTTGCATCAGGTCGCGGTCCTCCTGGGTCAGCTGGGCGTGACGTTCTTCGGGCGTGGCCTCAAGCAGCTGGCGCCGCTGTTCCATCTGGGCCCCCAGTTCGGTCACTTCCTTCTTCAGCCCTTCCAGCGTGGCGTTCTCCTCGACCTGCTGCTTGCGCAGGGATTCCACCTCGGCCGACAGCCCGTCCTGCTCGGCCTTCAGTTCCTCGGCCTTGCCCAGCTCCCGGCGCATGGCTTCCAGCCTGGTGTTGATGGAGATCTCTTCGGCCTTCATGGCCTGGGCTTTTCCGGCAGGCACCTGGGCCGCCGAGGCCGCGGATAATTGTTTGGTCATGGCCGGTACGGCCGCGATCGGGACGATCAGTCCTATCAGCATGGCCACCAGTCCGATGATGATCACCATGCTTTTGCTGCCGCCGCTGGAACCCTTGGCCTGGGGCAGTTCCACCAGCATCCGGAGCCCGCCCTTGATCTTGTTGTTGTAGACAGCGGGTACGGCCACCAGGAGCCGGCCCGGGGCTAGCTCCTGGATCTCCAGCTTATCACCGGCCGGGGGCTTGGCCCCCTTGGGCAGCTGGTAGGTCTTGTCGATCTGGTCCTCTACGTCCGAGCCCACTATCAGGCCGGCGGGATCGGTGACGGTGATCGATTTAAGAGCCGGAAGTTTTGACTTCAGGTCAGACAGCACCGGGCTCATGTAATCTTTGACCTCGTCGGGATAGGTGAAAAATATGAAGCCGGTCAGGCGGCTGGCAGTTGAGGCAAACATCTCCAGCTTGGGATCAGCTGCGCCCGGCTGGGCCGGGGTTCCGCCTCCGGGCCAGGTGCCCAAAGCCACGCCCAGCACCGCGCCCACTGTCAATAGCGCCGAAAGAGCCAGCACCATTATCATGCCGCTCAAATTCGGGCTTTTATTGCCTGCCATAGTATTCTCCCCTTACTTTATGATTGTTTAAGATCTTTAAAACTGCCGGGCATTGTTTTTTATTGGAAGAACTGAGTTTCCTGACGTAAAAATTTAAATAACTATATGTGTTTATGACAACTGGTCGACGGGGTGTTTTTTCTTAAACAAGAAAGTGACCTCCGGCTGGATAAGCTTTTAGACCTCAAGAACATAATTATTAACATATTTTAGGCGTTTTGTCAAATAAATTTTTGCTTTTTTTCATGTTTTTAGTTTCGCCCGTAAAATCATCTCCAAAATAAGCACTGTTCCGGCTAAAAAAAGGAACAGTCTGGCTGCCGGGCTTTGTGCCGGAATCGCTTCTGGGCCTGCTGCGGCAGACTGCCACGAAATGTTTTGCAGAACTGTCTTAAGTTCTGGATCGGAAACCGGAGCCAGGTCTGACTCCTCTGCCTTGATGTTCACCGCTCCCGGCACACCCTCTTCCGTTTTATCCCATCCGGATCTTTGCCTTGTTTCCGGGTTTCCGCCGGAGTTGGTTCCTTCTGATCCGGTCACCAACTGCCGGCCGTTTTTTTGGGTCAGGTGGTCTGCAGTTTGCAACAGCATCACCAGAAAGGCCGGCTTAAAAACCAGATCGCCAAAACCGGTTTGTCCTCCGGTCAGGAGAACCGCCGTTTTAAACTTCTGACCGGAGCCAAAGATCAGCGCCGGGTCGGACCGGTTGATGGCTAAAACTGTATTTTGCCGGGTGAAGGCCTTCCAATATGTTTTTATCCTGACTGCCTCCAGCTCGGCCGGACTGAGATCGCTTAAGAGTCCTTCATCTCTGCCGGTTTTGTTCAGGCGATAGAGGTTATGGGACAACGAGTCCGCCAGACCCGAAAGAGTGATGTCGGAAAACTGTTTCAGCAGCCCCTGGTATTGTTCCCGGTCGGAATTGAGCGGCGGGGCAACCAGCAAACCCGCGCCGTTATGCACTGATTTTATGATTCCTGCCTGCAAAGCCCTGTCAATTGAGGCTTTGGCCACCACCACCAGATCAAAGCCCTTAGAATACTGGCTATTCCAGATGCTGGCCCGCTTTATTTCGTAACCGGCCTGGGCCATGGCCGCAAAGGCCCGGTAGAGATGATCGCCCCCGTTATCCGTCTCGTCCGAAAACAGCAGGACCTTTTTAACGGCCGGGACCGCAGCCGCCAGGTAATACTTGTCGTCCAGCGGCAGGTCATCACCGGAGGTATAAAGGAAAAGAGAATCCCGGTCCGGCAAACCAAAGTTTATGGAGATCGTTCCGTCCGGGGCTGGCCGGGAGCTTGCCTGATATATGGTCTTGCCGCCGGCCGCCAGTCCGACCTGGGGCGTCTGCCCGCCCAGAGCCCTGGCCCGGACGATGATCTTATTGATCAGCGGCTTTACCTGGATCTTTTCCCAGATCAGGTTGTTCAGGCTCCGGGATGGTTTTATCTGGTGTACCGTGACCGGCGGGGCGCCGGGCAGTTTGCCAAGGGGCGAAAGTTTGGGACCAAAGGCCGTCCTCTGCAGGTCAGAAAATACTATGATCCTTCCTCCGGAAACCCCTGCGGCCTCAAGTATCCTGGCTGCCGTCTGGATCGAACCCTCCAGGTCGGTTCCGAGCTCGGTCTGGGGCAGCGCGGCCACCGCGCGTTCGGCCATGGAGGGGGATGACAGTCCGCAGACCACCGGGCTGCCCGGCACGGCCGAAACCACCGCCGATCTGGCGTTGGGCCCCAGCCCGGTAAACATCTGCCGGGCTCTCTGTTTTGCCCTTCCCAGCATAGTGGTATCCTGGCTGACGGCCGCCATGCTGGCCGAGTTGTCGACGATGATGACCCAGGTCTGCGAATCCCCGCTAAGCCAGCCCGGCAGGTTCAGGTTGACTGCGGGCCGGGCCAGGGACAATGCCAGAAGAAGAATGATCCAGGTGCGCACCGCCAGCAGCAGATATTCCCTGATCCGGCTGGGCCGGACCGCGGCGTTCTGAACCTGCTGCAGCAACCGGATGTCGGGAAAAGGGATCACTCCGGCCCGCCGTCTCCGGAACAGGTGGATCAAAAGCGGCAGCCCGGCCAGGGGCAGGAACCAGAGGCCGGCGGGATTGGCGAAGGTGAGAAAAGTCATTGGTTGGTTAGCTCATTGCTTACCGTTTTTAGCAACCTTTGATTGAGTTCCCACAAAGCTGTTTTGTTGCTGTCGTATTTTAACAAATTATAGGCATCTTCATAACCCAACCACTGATATTCCGTATGCTCTTCCGACAAGACCATTTTATTGCCCCTCAGTTCAACCGCAAAACATATTTCCGGGATCACATAAATATCCCTGCCCCATTGCAAAGGATCTGTAAAAGCATTTACGGGAATTGAATTGCTTGTCATTAATTGAAAATATTGTGCTTCTTCCGGTATTTTCGCCTCTTCCCATGATTCTCTTTTTGCCGCTTCCAAAAATGTCTCTCCGGTCTCACCTCCTCCGGCAATGAACTGCCAATAGTCCCCATCAGACCTTTTAAATATTGCATATTCATGCTTCTTGGCAGCATCATTAAAGCAATATGGTAAAACCAGTATTTGAAAAGGAGCTCTGGACATCGTATTGCCCTTACTGTTTTTGTATTTTCACTTTACAAACATCAGCATGCTCACCGCCATCACCGCCATGCCGGCCAGCAGCCCGTAGATGGCCAGGTGGTGCTGGCCGCACTCCCGGGCGGTGGGGAAAAGCTCGTCGAAGGAGATGAACACCATGATCCCGGCCACCGCCGCCAAAAGTACCCCGAAGACAGCATCGGTCAGGTATTCATGGAACAGCAGGTAGGCCGCCACCGCCCCCAGCGGTTCGGCCACTCCCGAAAGGAACGAATACCACAGGGCCTTGCGTTTGCTGCCGGTGGCATGATAAATAGGAACCGCCACGGCAATCCCCTCGGGTACGTTGTGTATGGCGATGGCCACGGCGATGAACAGCCCCAGGGTGGGGTCCTTGAGCGTGGCGGTGAACGTGGCCATGCCCTCGGGGAAGTTGTGGATGGCGATGGCCAAAGCGGTGAAGGTTCCCATCCGCAGCAGGTCTATGTTCTTCTTGTCCTTCAGTTCCTTGGCGGCGTGGGTCTCGTGGGGGTTTTCGATGGCCGGCACCAGTTTGTCTATGATCCCGATCAGCAGCACCCCGCCGAAGAAGGCGGCCACCGCATACCAGCTTCCGGCCTGGCTCCCGAAGTGCGAGACCAGCCTTAAGCGGGCCTCGGGCAGCAATTCCATGAACGAGACATAGACCATCACCCCGGCCGAAAAACCCAGGGAGACCGACAACACCCTGGTGCTGGTCTTTTTGGTGAACAGCACCAGAAAACTGCCCACCATGGT
>JAURWH010000100.1 GCA_030655055.1 bacterium | reverse complement strand
GTATCTGCTGGAGAGGGTCTGCGGGATCTGCTCCAACGCCCATATGACCTGCTTTGCCCAGGGGGTGGAAAAACTGATGGGCTTGGAGCCGCCCAAGCGCGGCCTGTTCATCCGCTGTTTGATGGGCGAGCTGGAGAGGGTGCATTCTCACCTGCTCTGGTTGGGCGTAGCCGGGCACGAAGTAGGCTTTGACACCTTCTTCATGTACACCTGGCGGGACCGCGAGATCGTTCAGGACATGCTGGAGATGATCTCCGGCAACCGGGTCAACTACGGAATGCAGACCTTCGGCGGGGTGCGCCGCGATCTGGACGAAATGCAGATCAAGAACCTGCTGGAAGGCATCGCCGCCCTCAAGGCCCGGACCCCCTATTACCTGAACCTGGGCGCTTCGGAACCGACCCTGGTGGCCAGGATCTCCGGGGTGGGCAGGCTGCCCCTGGAGAAGGCGGTGGAGCTGAACGCGGTGGGCCCGACCGCCCGGGCCTCCGGCTGGAAGAGCGACGTCCGCCAGGACGATCCCTATGCCGGCTTCGGGGAATTCATTCCCTTCAACATCGTCACCGACAACGGCGGCGACGTGCTGGCCCGGGTGGTGGTGCGGGCCAAGGAACTGATGGAGACCTATAACATCTGCGAATACATCTTAAAGAACCTGCCGGCCGGCGAGATCCGGGTCAAGGCTCCCCGCAAGGTGCCGGAGGGCGAAGTGGTCAGCCGGGTGGAGGCCCAGCGGGGCGAGGATGTCCACTATGTCCGTTCCAACGGCACCGACAAGCCGGACCGGGTCAAGGTGCGGGCCCCAACCCTGGCCAACTGGCCTTCCACCCTGTACATGCTGAGGGGCGGCTATGTGGCCGACATTCCGATCGTGATGGCGGCCATCGACCCCTGCCTGTCCTGCACCGACCGGATGGCGATCATCACCGACGTCAAGCGCGGCTCGGAAAAGGTGATGGACTGGGAAACGCTGAGGCAGCACGGAATTGAATTTTACCGCAAACGCGGGATCAAGTTGTAAAAAATAGTTATACCCCATGATTTTCGAATGGGATCCTCCAAAAGCGGAAAGTAACATTAAAAAGCACGGGGTTGACTTTCATGAAGCGACAACTGTGTTTGGCGATCCTTTGTCGGCAACTTTCCCAGACCCGAATCACTCTCATGAGGAATTCCGATTGTTGACAATAGGTATGTCATGGCGTG
>JAURWH010000099.1 GCA_030655055.1 bacterium | reverse complement strand
GAACTTGCCAAGGAGTGGCATCCTACCAAGAATGGTTCATTGACACCGAGTGACGTAACCCAAGGGTCACACAAGAAAGTCTGGTGGCAATGCAAGAAGGACAAGACCCACGAGTGGGCAACTATAATATCAATTAGAAATAAAGGTGTCGGCTGTCCCTATTGCTCCAACAGAATGGTCAACCATCAGAATTGCCTGGCCACCACCAACCCGGAACTTGCCAAGGAGTGGCATCCTACCAAGAATGGTTCATTGACACCGAATGACGTAACCCAAGCGTCAAACAAGAAAGTTTGGTGGCAATGCAAGAAGGACAAGTCCCACGAATGGGCAGCTAATATATCGAACAGAAACAAAGGCAGCGGTTGCCCTTATTGCTCTAACAAAGCGGTAAACCATCAAAACTGCCTAGCCACTACCAACCCGGGACTTGCCAAGGAGTGGCATCCTACAAAAAACGGTACACTGTCTCCCAAGGACATTACACCAGGATCGGATAAAAAAGTCTGGTGGCAATGCAAGAAGGACAAGACCCACGAATGGAGAGCAGCTGTATATAAAAGATCGAAAGGCCGTGGTTGCCCGTATTGCTCTGGCAGGGCGGTTAACAAATAAAATGGTTAATATTCAAATTAGGTTTGGTAAAGCAATAGAAAAAATAATATTTGCATCAAGGTATAAGTAAACAAGTATAAAGACCGAAATTGGCAGAAACAAGTTGAACTATTTCAGACTCTATATAGCAATCAATAAGCCTCTAACCTCATCCACCCAGAAACCCCTCTTAAATAATCTATATAGTTCTACTATCCCTTGGGAAATGGTCTATTCCCTGGCAGGGATTGTTGAATTGGGCCGTTTTTCGATGGGAACTAACTCCTTTAAACTATAAATCTTATATAACTCCTCAAACATTTGGTTCCAAGTGTTTATGTTTGGGGCTACCATGTTTGTTAAGAGCCCCCCGGACGATTTTGTCCGGGGGTTTTTCATTTGGTTATCCATAGCCCAGCTATTACTTGTCCGCCGAAGCTTCAGCGCAGGAGGAAGGGCTGGGCTATGAAAGTAAAAAATATCCTACTTCCACTTGAACAACTTCTTGGCCTCTTCCGCCGCCTTCTTCTTCAGCTCCTCCGCTTGTTTCTGGGCCGCTTCTGCGGCCTGCTGCTTGGCTTTGTCCATCTCCTCCTGGGCCTTGCCTTTTAAGCGCGCCTGGGCCATCTGGGTGTCCACCCCTATGCCCGGCTTGGGCGACTGTCCTTTGATCAGCAGGTCCAGCACCACCCGGCCCTCCTTGTTGGTGAAGAGCCCGGCCACGTTGCCTCCCTTGCCCTTGACCTTGTCCGATTCCTCCTTGGTCAAGGTTATGGAAACCCGGTAATCCACGTACCCCAGGAAAGTGGAATAGCCGGCGATGTTCACATCCCCGAACTTGCTGGCCATCTGCAGGTCGTCCAGGTAGATCTTCTCGTCCGCGATCCGGAAGCCCATGTTAATGGAGCGGAAGGACACTTCTCTGGTCTCGCTCAGCTTGCAGTAGCTGAGGATGTCGCCCAGCATCGGCCAGTTGGTGATCTTGCCCTCACCGGTGCTGGCCCGGCCCTGTCCTTTCAGGGTCTTCATGATCAGGGCGCTGTCCGGGGCCAGCCCGGTAAAATCACCCTTGACGTCCATCTTGGCGTACATCCGGTTGTCCATCGGGGTCAGGGCCGTCAAAAAGTCGTTGGCCTCCAGCTTCTCGGCATTGGCCCCCAGCCGGTATTCAATTTTGGTGAGATCATTGAGGTCGGCCCAGACCGAACCCAGCACCTTGCCGGAATAAACGTTGACCTGTCCGTCCAGGTTAAGCTTGCGGTTGGCCATGGTCAGTGTGCCGGTCAGGTTGTCAAAATCCATCTTCAGGAACTTGATCTTGGCGATCCGCACCTTGCCGTCCATCAGCATGTCGGGCAGGGGAAGCATCACCGGCGGCGTCTGTGATTTGGGATTTGATATTTGGGGTTTGTCGCCGGGCTTGGGCATCGGGGGCAGGATCTCATCCAGGTCAAGCAACGGAGAGTTCAAAGCGAAGGTGATCACCGCCTTGCCCTGTTTGGGCAATACCATCGCCGGGGCCTGGCCCTTTTTTGGGGCCGGCTGTTCCGGCACCAGGCTCAGGAAGTTCTTGACCTGGCCAGTGAAGGACATTGAGGACTTTCCGATCTTGCAGGAGATGTCCGGGATGTTGATCAGGTTCTTGGTCAGCTGCACCGTGCCGTTCATGTCGCTGACCGGCTTCAGCAGGGCCGCGGTGGCGAAGTTCAACTTTATCAGGTCTATCCGGCCGTCCATCTTAAAGCTGTTGACATCCTTGACCTTTCCCTCGGCCTTGAAGTCGGCGTTGATCTTCCCGGACATGCTTATCCCGGCCTCCAGCGGCACGTAGTCCTTGACCTCGCCCAGGTCAAAATTGCCCTTGAAGGCGGCCTTGACATAGGGATCCTCAAAGTTCTGGACCAAACAGGACATACTGAACCCGGCCGTGCCCAGCTTGGCCGAGATGTTTTTGATGTTCAGGTCCTTCTCGCTGAAGGCGATCTGGCCGTTGACATCGGAGACCGACTTGGGCAGCATGGCGTACTTGATGCCGATGTTCTTAAGAACCACCGAGCCGTCCACCTTGGGCAGGGATTTTGGATCCTTGGGGTCTATCTGTCCGGTGATCTTCAATCCCAGCTCTATCTGGCCGGTGGCGGTGACATCCTTGGCCTGCGCTTTGATCTCCGGCGGCAGGGCGTTGATGATCTGCTTGATCTCGATGGCCGTGGTCTTAAGCGCCAGGTCCAGCACCGGCAGGCTGTCGAAGCCGGCCACGGTGCCGCCCAGCGAAAGCGCTATGCCCTGCGGGGCCACGGTGATGTCGTTGATGGTGATGAGCTTCTGGGGCAGGTTTATTGTGATGTCGTGGCTGACGTTGACGTAGATCTTGCTGACCTTTAGGCCCGGCACCTCGGCCGTAATGTCGGTAACTTTGATGGTCCCCTTGGTGCGGATGTTCTCCAGCTTCAGGTCGGCCGACAGGCTCAGCTCCTCGTTGATGCCGGAGGCCACGGCTTTGACCTTGCCCTGTTTGTCATCCAGCTCGAACCGTCCGTCTTTGATGCGGAAGGACTGCATGGCCAGAGAGACCGGCGAGGATGAGGGAGGCGGGGCCGTCTTTTGGCCGGCAGGCACCGGCTTGACCAGGTCGTCGAAGTTGAAGACGCCCTTGATGTCCTTCTCTATCATTATCTCGGGCTTGTCCACCACCAGGCTGGATATAACCAGCTGCCGTTTCAGCAGGCCCAGCAGGTTTACCTTGAGCACGATGGATTCCACTTTGACCATGGGCTTCTCGGCAAATCCTTTGGCGTTGGCCAACTCGATGCCCTCCAGCTCTACCCCCAGCCCGGTCCAGACTTTGAGCGAGAAGTCCTTGACCGTGACCTTGCGGCCCACCGCCTCTTCTATCTTGGGCATGATCAGGGTCCGCAGTTTTTCCGGGGTGAAGATCATTTTAAGGGTGATCCCGGCGGCCACCAAGACAACCACCAGCACGGCCGTTATGATCAGGATGATCTTTAGGAACTTGGGCATTTTATTCCTCCGCGTAAAGTATTTTATTTTTGCTTTTTGCTTTTTTATTTGTCAAGAGATCACTCCCCCGCCCAGCACCATTTCCCCCTTGTAAAACACCACCGACTGCCCCGGGGTCACCGCCCTCTGCGGGCTTTTGAAAGTCACTTCGGCCCTCTTGCCGTCCAGCGGGTTTACCACAGCCTCTGCTCCCGCATGCTGGTGACGGATCTTGACCATCGCCTTGACGGCCTTCTTGGGCCTTTCAGCGATCCAGTTTACATCAGAAGCCAATAGTTTTCCTGTCATCAGTTCTTTGTCATCGCCTACTGTGATCTTGTTCAAAGCTGCGTCTATTGAAACGACATACTGGGGCTTTCCCAAAGCTATACCCAAACCGCCCCGCTGGCCTATGGTGTAATTGGCTATGCCCTGGTGCTGGCCTAAGACCTGCCCCTGCTGGTTGACAATCGGACCCGGCTTCGAGCCGATCGCCTTTTTCATGAATTCGGAGTATTTCCCCTCGGGGATGAAGCAGATCTCCTGACTCTCCGGCCTTTTGGCCGATTCCAGTCCGTAACCCGCAGCCAGCTCCCGGACCTTCTGCTTGTCCAGCCCGCCCAGGGGAAAGATGACCGAACCCAGTTGTTCCCTGTTCAATGTCCATAAAAAATAGGACTGATCCTTTTTTGAATCCTTCCCCCTGGCCAGCACCGGCTGCCCTTTGATGGTCTTGATCCGGGCGTAATGCCCGGTGGCCATCAGGTCGCAGCCCAGGCCTTTGGCCTTGTTCAGCAGCAGACCAAACTTGATCTTTTGGTTGCAGGCCACGCAGGGATTGGGGGTCCGGCCCTGCCGGTATTGCTCCACAAAATAATCGATGACCGAAGACTTGAACTCCTGTTCGCAGTCCACCACGTAATGGGGGAAGCCGAAGCGCTGGGCAGCCTGCCTGGCGGCCTCGATTGATTTCAGGGAACAGCAGTTCTTTTCATTGTCTATTCCCTCATAGCAGAACAGGCGCATGGTCAGACCTATCACCCGGTACCCCTTCTTTGCCAGCAGGGCCGCCGCCAGGCTGCTGTCCACCCCTCCGGACATGGCCACCGCCACCGTCTTGTTCTTTGACAGCTTCATTCCAACGGCACTTCATAAACGAATATTTTGGACAGGTCATGGTCCTGGTCAAATACCAGAAGGACCTTCACCCCGGCCATGATCTGGGGGCTTTCATACCGGCCGAAATAAGTTATGGCCAGGTTTCCCTGGCCGTCGGCCAGCACCGCTCCCGGCTCCAGATCGTCTATGATATCCCTTTCCCGGCGCTTAAGCCCGGAGGCGATATCGGCCAGCATTCCGGGACGCCCGGCAAAATATCTTTTTGCCTGCTCTATCAGCCGGGATTGCTCTTTGTCCGGTTTGGCCGATGAAAACTGAGCGGCGGGCTGGTGATAGGACACCATGGACCTGTCCCCGGCTTGGAGGGCCTTCATCCACTGGGGCTGCTCCCGACACCCGGCCAAAAGGAACGGCAATAGCAATAAGAGATACTTCAGTTCTTTCATTTTATCTTCTTTATAGCATCGGCCAGCTTGGCATATGTCTCCTCCAACCCCTCGGAGATGACCTTGGCGCCTGAGATCACCGGCATGAAGTTGGTGTCCCCGTTCCAGCGCGGCACCAAGTGCAGGTGAACATGGTCCGCTATGCCCGCCCCGGCGGTCCGGCCCAGGTTGAAGCCCAGGTTAAAGCCTTCCGGCCGCATGGTCTTTTGCATGATCTTCTGGCAGAGCTGGGACAGTTTCATCATCTCCAGCAGCTCGGCCTCGCTTAGTTTGGTGAAGTCGCCGACATGCCGGTAGGGCGCGATCATCAGGTGCCCATTGGTATAGGGATAAAGGTTCATCATCACAAAGGCCTTTTTACCCCGGTGCAGGATGTAATTGGCCTGGTCCTTCTTCTGCTTTGGCTTCAGGCAGAAGATGCAGCCCGGCTCATCCTTCTGGCTCTGGCCGCTGATGTACTTCATCCTCCAGGGAGCCCAGATCCTTTTCATCTCTTCGTCTCCGCAAATGAATTATTGGACTAACATGCTTTACCGGGACAGACAGGATTAACATGATTTAACTGGATTAATTCTTATTGATTATCCAATCAGCTCGGTAACTTGGAGAACAATAGGTACCAACCCCGGTTGTCGCGTTAAAAACTTGTGATGAGTTTATCGAATCACGATCAGTGAGCATGGCAGTTGACGGCGGTTAAAAGCTTGTCTGCATGTTTGAGGGCTGGCCAAAGCCCGAGTTCAGACAAGCCCGCCGTCAGCGAGAAGCGCAACGCCCGGAGAGTGGTTCGACCCCGCTCACCACAAGTTTTTAAGCGAAAGACTTTTCGGTTCTTTTTCTGGAGCCTGCCCTGAGAAGGCTATTTACCTTGCAAACGAAGGGGCGGTACAAAAAGAAAAGAACATAATAGAATCCCGTAAATCCCGTCAAAGGGATATTCGTAATTGATGACGCCTCTATTTATCTGAAACTGTTAAGTTGGCATTTGCCTTTATCCCTGCGCTGATCCGGCTCAATGCCTCCGGCAGCTGATCTATGGTCTGGATGATCTCGTCCGGCCGGTCCTGCGGGCCTTTTATCCCCTGATCTATCCCGGTGATCTTTATATAGCTCTGGGCGTACAGCCTCTCGTGATCATTCTCGGGCGCATAGGAAATGGTCCTGAAATCCTGGTCCAGCCAGACCGTCTTCATCCCCAGCATTTTGGCCGGGCGGATGTCATTGTCTATCCGGTCGCCCACCATGATTGAGTTTTTGGGGTCGGCCCCGGTCCGTCTCATCGCCTCTTCGAAGATCCTGACATCCGGCTTGTGGTAGCCCACCAGGTCGCTGATGATTATGTGGTCGAACAGGTGCTTCAGGTCGTGCTTCTCCAACTCGTCCAGGGCCAGGCCCGGCTGGTTGGCGATGATGCCCAACCGGTAAATGCCGCGCAATTGCTTTATGACTTGGGCTATGCCGGGAAGCGGATGGTTGGCTCCGGGATACAGGTGATCCCAGCCTTCCACCGCCTTTTGCCGGATGCTTTCGGGTATGCCGGGAGCGTATCGTTGGGCTATCAAACGCATGGGCGTTGTCCTGCCGATCGAATCCTCCGTTAATATCTGTTCCCGGTATTCCATCACTTGTTCAAATGATGCCTGCCATCCGGCTTCCTTCAGGGTCGAATAAAAGTTGCTCCAGATCCTGGCCAATAACGGCAGGTCGTAAAAGATCACATTGCCGATGTCGAAGAATACCCAGTTCTTGACCGGGTGTTTTATATTCGTTTTCTGCATTCTTGCCCTGAGCGTTGTCGAAGGGTTGCTTTTAGAACATCTCCATCTGTTTTTTCCCCTTACCCTTGGCCGGCTTCTCTTCCTCTTTCTTTTCGTTTTTGCCCTCATCGAAGCTTATCGTTCCAAACTCCCCGTCATAACCCGGCAGGATATGAACCTTCCCCGCCCGCATATTCAAGATCGATTCGGCCACCGTCAGGGATGTGACCCTGGTCAGCTCCCCGGCCGGGGCCTCCAGCAGGACGTTGAACTCGCTGCCGAAATGCGAGATCAGCTTGTGGTATTCCTGATTTACCTTCTGGGTGCCGGTGCCGACCTTCAGGGCCAGGCTCAGGATCTCCTCCAGCGGAACCAGCGATTTGAAGGGAATGGCATTCTCCGGCACATAGCCCTGGGCGCGGTCGGAGAGGTCCTCCACCCGGTGCAGGACGCCGACGGTGATCTTCTTGCCGCAGACCGGGCAAAGCCCCTTGTGTTTTTTAGCCTCGGCCGGTGAAAGCCTGATATTACAGGCCCGGTGGCCGTCGTAATGGTACTTGCCCTCCTGGGGGAAATATTCCAGGGTCTGCAGAAAGCGGGTTTTATCCTTGTCCTTTAAGACCCTGCGGATCGCGGCATAGTCCATCTGGCAGTCGAAGACGCAGGCCTCCCGGCCCAGCCGGGACGGGCTGTGGGCATCAGAGCAGGAGATCAGGGAATACTTGTCCAGGGCTGACAGCCGCCAGTTCATGGCCGGATCCGAGGACAGCCCGGTCTCCATGGCAAAGATGTTGGGGGTCTGTTCCTCAAAACAGTCCTCGACCGAATCGAAGCCGGAGTTGGCCCCGAACAGAGAGAAATGGGGCGTCCAGATATGGGCCGGTATGATCATGGCCTCCGGGGAGGCTTCCAAGACCATCTCTGCCATCCGCGAGGCGTAGACCGGTACTATGGGCCGGCCGTCGCCGGCCAGATCGGCGTGAACCTTAAGCCGGGAGTTGATCTCCTCGGCCGCCTCCAGCGACGGGGCGTAGAGCAGGGTGTGGACCTTGCGCACCTTGTCGTCCTTGGTAAAGATGCTGCAGACCTCGGCCGAGAAGATGAAATTAACCCCCCGGTAATGGTAGATCCCGCCGCCTTTGGGCTCCAGTTTAAAGCGCAGTTCCTTAAGCCAGCCGGGGTGGGTGAAGTCCCCGGTGCCCAGCAGTTCTATGCCCTTGAACTTGGCCCACTCGCAGATATGCTCCAGGTCCATGTCGCGGCTGGTGGCCCGGCTGAACTTGGAGTGGATGTGGAGGTCGGCTATGAATTTCATTTTTCTGACATTCAGTTTAAGGTTTACGGGCCAGGAAAGTTACCCTTTTGGTTTCCTCTGACGGCTGGTCCTGGCTGTTCTGTCGGAAACATTCCACTTGAAAGAACCCGGTTTTGATCAAAGCCTGTTTCAATTCATCCAACGGGTAGGCCCGCTCTTGGTGGTGCTCTGTGATTTTCTCATAAAGCTCTCCCCGAGGAATGAAGACCGTCAACTCCAGATTCGAGATCTGCATAGCCGGCAGGTACCGGTTGCTCCAAACCGATATCACTCCCTTGTCATTCCGCATTTCAGTGTTATCGCCCCAAAAATGCGACAGGGCATGGATGGTATTGACGTCAAAGACGAAGGCCCCGCCGGGTTCCAGCGCCCGGTGGACCGTGGCAAAGCAGGCGGCTACATCCTCCGAGGTCAAAAGATAATTTATACTGTCAAAGAAGCAGGTAATTACATTGTAATTACATCCGGTTTTAAAGGTCCTAAGGTCTCCCTGGAAGAATTCCATTTCCCGTTTCTGCTCAGCCGCCTTTTGCCTTGCAATGTTCAACATCTCCGGCGAAAGGTCCATTCCGGTGACACGGTAGCCGGCCTGGGCCAAAAGCAGGGTCATGGCCCCGGTGCCGCAGGCTAGGTCCAAAAGGATCTGTCCGGGCTTGGCCCCGGCCCGCTCCAGCAGTTTCAGGACGTACTCCGCCCAGGACTTATAGTCCACGTCCGACATGAGGATGTCGTAGATGGGGGCTATCTGCCCGTAAGGCGGGATGCTTGTATTTTCAGTCACTTTGATGTAATTTTTTCACCACAAAGACACCAAGACACAAACACGATCTCCAATTTCCAAATTCAAAAAACCTTGGTGCCTTTGTGCCTTGGTGGTTAAAAGGTTCTAAGACCTCTGCCCCAGCTCAAAGGCCTTCTTGTTCATCTCCACCGTTTTGGGCGGCACCCGGCCCGCTATGGTCTCGATCCACTTTTCGGCCGGCAGGTTAAGGTGTTTTGACAGCGCCCCCAGCAGCACGATGTTGATGGTCTTGGCGCTGCCCGCCTGCTCGGCCAGCTTCACTCCCTCGCAGACCACCACCTTCACCCCCTGTTTCTTGATCTGCTCCACTATGTCCTGGGGATACTCGGCGGCCCCGGTGGCCACGGTCATGGGCATCACCTGCTGGCGGTTTATCACCGCCGTCCCGCCGGGCTTCAGGAAATCCAAATACCGGGCGGTCTCCATCTCCTCGAACGACAGGATGACGTCGGCCGTGCCCTGCTGGATCAGCGGCGAGTTCACCTTCTGCCCGTAGCGGACATGGCTGACCACGCTGCCGCCCCGCTGGGCCATCCCGTGGACCTCGCTCTTCTTGGCGTCGAAGCCTGCGGCTATGGCCGCCTCAGCGATGATGTCCCCGGCCAAAAGCACTCCCTGGCCGCCCACTCCGCAGATAAGTATATTTACTGTGTCCATTGTTCTCCTTGAAAAGTATTAATGTAGTAAAGTAGTAATGTATTAAAGAGGATTACAGCCTTTTCTTCAGGCTTTGCTGCAATCCCTTCAACATCACGCTTATTTCTGTTAGTTCCTGTTGGCAAGCATCGTAGTCGCTGGATTTTACATACCCGATCTCTTTGGCAATATCCATTCCGGCCATCATTTCAAAGGTTGATCTTTGGCTGTGCTCCAGATATCTGACGAACTCCCGGTTGGAATCGCTTCCTGCTCCCTCGGCGATGTTCAATACGATGGAGTATGATGCCCTTCGTAACTGGGAGGTTAAACCAAAAATCTCGCTCTTGGGAAAATAAGCTGTAAGGTCATACACATGGTGCGAAAATTTTATGCCTTTTTGATACACTTTAAGGTCGCGAAACTTATTCATCTTAACTGCCCTTTCATCTCTACTTATCTAATGTTCCACTCTACTACTGGACTACTGGACTACTGGACTACTTTACTCCTTCGCCCCGGCCCATGGCCTGTTTGGGACAAAGCTGCGCGCAGACCTGACAGCCGATGCAATACAGGGGATCTATATGGGATTTTTTCTTGGCCTTGTCGAAGGAGATGGCCGGGCATCCCAGCTTCAGGCAAAGCTTGCAGCCGATGCACTTGTCCTCATCGACCCTTAATGCCGGCTGGAATTTCTTCTCGATCAGGATGCAGGGCGACTTGGCGATGATCACCGAGACCCCGGGGTAATTGATGGCCTCCTTGACGGCCGCCTCGGTCTGCTTCAGGTTCAGGGGATCGATGATCTGAATATGCTTGACCCCGCAGGATCTGACCAGCGGCTCCAGGTCCACTATCGGAGCCTCCTGTCCCTGCAGTGTCCTGCCGGTGCCGGGGTTTTCCTGGTGCCCGGTCATGGCAGTGATCCGGTTGTCCAGGATCATCAGCGTCCCCTGGGAATTGTTGTAGACCATGTCTATCAGCCCGGTGATCCCGGAATGGAAGAAGGTGGAATCGCCGATCACCGCCACGGTCCTTTGGGCCATCTCAACGCCCAGCGCCTTCTCCAGGCCCATGGCCGCGGTAACGCTGCCGCCCATGCAGATCACGGTGTCGATGGCGTTGAGCGGCTCCATCATCCCCAAAGTGTAACAGCCGATGTCTCCGGCCACCGTCAGCTTAAGCTTGTTGAGGGCGAAGAAGACCCCGCGGTGCGGACATCCCGGACAAAGCACCGGCGGCCGTCCCGGGATCTGGATGTTCTTGTACGGCGGCTCTGGCTGCAGGCCAAAGCCTTTGGCCACCGCGGTGGGATCCAGCTCGCCCAGTATCGGCACTTTGGATTTCCCGGTTATCTCTTTCTCAAAGGCGCTCTGGCCTTTGACCTGGTAGCCCATGGCTTTTATCTGTTCTTCCAGGAAGGTGTCGTTCTCCTCTATCACGTAGACCTCGTCCACCGAGTTGATGAAACCGGCGATCAGCTTTTGCGGCAGGGGAAAGGTCAGCGAGAGCTTCAAATAAGAAGCTCCGGGAAAAATGTCCTTGGCGTACTGATACGAGATGCCGCTAGTGATGATCCCCAGCTTCTGGTCTCCCTTTTCTACCTTATTATAGGGGAAGCTCTCGCCGTACTCCGCCAGTTTTTTCAGCCGCTCCTCCACCTTGGCGTGCATCTTCCGGGCGTGGGCCGGGATGGTGATGTTCTTGGCGATGTTCTTGACATAGCCGGTGGGTTTGTGCTCCTTCCGCTCTCCCAGCTCCACCACTCCCTTGGAGTGGGAGATCCGGGTGGTCAGCCGCAGCAGCACCGGGGTGTCGAACTTTTCCGAAAGCTCAAAGGCCAGCCGGGTCATCTCCAGGCATTCCTGGGAATCGGAGGGCTCCAGGCAGGGGATCTTGGCCATCTTGGCGTAGTAGCGGTTGTCCTGCTCGTTCTGGGAGGAATGCATGCCGGGATCGTCGGCCGAGACGATCACAAAACCCCCGCTGGCCCCGATGTAGGCCATGGAGAACAGGGGGTCGGCCGCCACATTGAGGCCCACGTGCTTCATGCAGGTCAGGGCCCGGGCCCCGGCAAACGAGGCTCCGGCCGCCACCTCCAGCCCCACCTTTTCGTTGGTGGCCAGCTCGGCGTAGATCTCCTTGTACTTGGCCAGGTTCTCCAGTATCTCGGTGGAGGGCGTGCCGGGATAGGCCGAGACCACGTTGACCCCCGCCTCCCAGGCCCCCCGGGCCACGGCTTCGTTGCCGGATAAGAGTTTTTTCATCAAATGGACTCCAGTTGCTTTATAATAGTTACTATGTTGTTCAGAACATCTTGATTGGTAAAACGTATCACTCTTATTTCATGATCCTTGATCACCTTGTCTCTTTCGGCATCATAGTCTTTTTGTGACTCATGTATGCCGCCGTCTATTTCCACCACCAACTTGAGTTTGTCACAGTAGAAATCTGCGATAAAACCTTTGATGATCTGCTGCCGCCTGAAGTGCAGTCCTTTTACTTTATTCCCCTTTACCGCCTGCCAAAATACCTTTTCTGCCGGAGTCATTTTTTGGCGCATTAGTTTGGCAAGAAAAAGCTTTTTTTGCGAATAGAACTGGTTTCTTATCATTTTCTTTTAACCCATCCCCTTTCCCCTTCCCTCGAGGGAAGGGGCGGGGGTTAGGTTACCATTGTTTGGGTTCAGTCCACCAGCATTTCTTTGATCACTTCTTTTACCTTTTTTATCACCGTCTCCTCGGCTGCCCCCAGCCGTTTTACCAGCCGCAATTTGTCCACCGTCCGCAGCTGGTCCAGCACCACCCAGCCCTGCTTGCCGGCGAACTGGAGCGGCACCCGGCTGGGATAGGGATGCGAGGCCGTGGTCATTGGGGCTATGATGACCGTGGAGATGTTCCCGTTCATCTCGTCCGGGGAGATCACCAGACAAGGCCGGGATTTTTTTATCTCGTGGCCCCGGGCCGGGTCCAGCGAGATCATGAATATATCGTACTGGCGAACTACCATTTCCAATGCTCCATCTCCAGGCCGATCTTGTCGTCTATCAGCAGGGCGTCGTCCCCGTTCTGCCCCATCAGCCCGAAGGCCTGGTCCCAGCCGGCCCGGGGTTTTCTTCTGGCCGGTGTGATCACTATCCTGTCATTCTCT
>JAURWH010000098.1 GCA_030655055.1 bacterium | reverse complement strand
CTTTCTCGGTTACAAAAGCCGTTACCAGCCGGGACGGAGTCACATCAAAAGACGGATTGTAAACTCCGATATCCGCCGGAGCGGTGACCGACTTACCGAAGGACCTGACCTCTTCCGGTTTTCTCTGCTCAATCGGTATCTGTTTCCCGGTCTTGATCTTGAAATCAAAAGTTGACAAAGGTGCCGCCACGTAGAACGGTATCCGGTGGTACTTGGCAGCCACCGCCACTCCGTAGGTTCCGATCTTATTGGCGAAATCGCCGTTCCGGGCTATCCGGTCCGCCCCCACTATTATGCCGTCGATCTTTTTCTGGGCCATCAAAAATGCCGCCATGTTGTCGCAGATCAGGGTGGTCGGGACCTTCTCCTGTTTCAGCTCCCAGGCGGTCAGCCGGGCGCCCTGCAGCAGGGGCCGGGTCTCGTCGGCGTAGACCATTTTTATTTTCCCCTGTTTGAAGGCGGTAACGATCACCCCCAGGGCGGTGCCGATGCCCCCGGTGGCCAACGCCCCGCTGTTGCAGTGGGTCAGGAGGCTGGAGCCGGGCTTTATCAAAGCGCTGCCGTAGATCCCTATCTGGGCGCAGGTGGCGGCGTCTTCGGCCTGGATCTTTTTAGCTTCAGCCAGCAGCCCTTCTTTGACCTCCGGCAAGGCGGCGCCTTTTTTGTTCAGGGCATCAAATGTCTGCCGCATCCTTCCCAGCGCCCAGAACAGGTTGACCGCAGTGGGCCGGGTGATCTTGATCCGCTGAAAGGCGGCCTCAAAATCCTTTGGCAGGCTGGTCTTGGAAGAATGCCTGACCCCCAGCGCCAGACCGTAGGCCCCGGCGATGCCGATCAGCGGAGCGCCGCGCACCGCCAGGGTCTCGATGGCCCAGGCCAGCTTTTCCACCGTATTGCAGTTCAGGTATTTGAGCCGCCCCGGCAGTTCCCGCTGGTCTATCAACGCGATGCCTTCGTTCTTCCATTCAATGGGCTTGATCATGTTATCCAATCACCTTAAGGTTTAATATATATTAGCACTAAAGAAACCGGGGAATTTTCATATAATGAAGCCAGGAAGGACAGGAAATATTATTTTGTAAAACCGTATTTACTATTAAATAATCATTATTTTAGTTAATCTGCTAAATCTGCGGATAAAAACGGTCCCCGGTTATAGATTGAGTCTCCTGATCATCTTGTCCAGCTTCACCAGTGGCAGGCCCACCACATTGAAATAGCAGCCGTCCACCTTTTCCACGATCAGGGCCCCCAGCTCCTGGATGCCGTAGGCCCCGGCCTTGTCCAGCGGCTCGCCCGAGGCCACGTAATTGTTGATATAAGCCGGGGACAAACGGCGGAATTTGACCTTGGTAACCTCGTAGCCGGTGATGATCCTGCCGTCAAGCGGTGATATCAGGCACAGGCCGGTAAAGACCTGGTGCCAGCGGCCGGAGAGCATTCTCAGCATCCTTACCGCCCCGGCCCCGTTCTCCGGTTTGCCCAGCACGTGATGCCTATAGGCCACCACCGTGTCGGCGGCCACGATCAGGCGCTTCCGGTCGGCCGGGGAAAGACGAGCCCTGACCTCCAGGGCCTTTTCCCTGGCCAGCTTCTTGACCGCGGTCTCAGGCACAAGATTTTCTATCCCGTCCTCATCCACCATGGGAATGACCACCTTGAAATCAGCCCCCACCGCCTGCAGCAGGCTTTTGCGCCGGGGCGAGCCCGAGGCCAGGATGAGTTTGGGCCAGTTCAGGTATTTTGATATTTCGGCCATGTGACCCTTGCTTGTACTGTATTGTCGGATATTTTTTGGTGCTGGTCCAGCATCCTGGAAGCGCAGGCCGCCACCATGGCCGCATTGTCGGTGCAGAGCCTGATGCCGGGGATCACTATTTTCAGGCCTTCCCTCCGCTCCAGCTCGGCCAGGCCCTGTCGCAGAAATCCGTTGGCGGCCACCCCGCCGGCCACCGCGGCGTTTTGGCAGCCGGCCAGGTCGCAGGCCCTTTTAAGTTTTTCCACCAGCACCGCACAGGCCGCCGTTTGAAAGCCCCGGCAGACATCGTTGATCATTTCTTGGGACAAATTATCCCGGCCGCCGTTCTTGGGATCCAGCACGTAATTCAGGACCGCCGTCTTGAGCCCCGAAAAGGAAAAATCCAGGCTTTGGGCCCCCAGCATGGCTTTGGGGAAAACGACCCTGTCTGAAGATGACAATTTCGCCCGTTGTTCAATGGCCGGACCGCCGGGATAACCCAGCCCCAGCAGCTTGGCCACTTTATCAAAAGCCTCGCCGGCGGCGTCGTCCAGGGTCTGGCCCATCAGGGAGAACCGGAAACCAGCATCGATGTAAAAAAGCGAAGTGTGGCCGCCCGAGACCACCAGGGCCACGGCGGGGACCTTCAGTTCCGGATCATTCAGAAAAGCGGCCTGGGCGTGGGCCTCCACGTGGTTGACCGAAACAAAGGGAACGTCCAGGCTTTGGGCCAGCCCCCGGGCAAAACAAAAGCCCACTAACAGGGCTCCGGCTAAGCCGGGCCGGCTGGTGGCGGCCACGGCGTCTATTTGGCTGGGAGATATTCCGGCCTGGGTCAAAGCCTCCCTGACCACCGGAACGATCTTCTTCAGGTGGTCGCGCGAAGCCAGCTCCGGCACCACTCCGCCGTACTGCCGGTGCACCGTCTGGGAATAGATGACGTCGGACAGTATCTTTTTGCCGTCCAGCACCACCGCGGCGGCCGTCTCGTCGCAGGATGTTTCAATTCCCAGGATCATCATTTGATGTCCACCTCAAAGTCGCGGGGATCGGCGGCTATCAGCTCCAGCTTGTCCGACAGCTCGATCACTGCCTGCAGGCGGTGATGGCCCGGGGCCAGCCCCTTAAGGTCCAGGGTGATTTTGAACTGCCCGGCCTCGGCCTGCTGCAGCACCTGCTGGGGCCCGGATACCGCCAGGTCGATGGTTCCCGGCGAAAAGCTGACCAGATAACCCTGGCCACGGTTCAAAAGCGCCACCGGTACGTTTTTATACAACCTCTCCTGGGTCTTTTCAAAGCAAAGCTTCACCCACACCGATTCCGGTTCCGCCCTGAACAGCAGGGTGTCGGGGGGGGCCACCCGGCAGCGGACCCGCTGGTTCTCCGACCTGCCGTCCACCTTAACCGGCCAGGTGTAAACACTGTCAATTTTTTCCAGCAGGCGCTGGGGCCCGGAGATGATCACCAGCGAAGGCTCGGCGGCCGTGCTGTCGCAGACGATGTAGCCGCTGGCTGGAATGCCGGAGACATCGGGCAGAACCCGGACCTCCTTCTGCCCCAAACGGTCCAGGTTGACCGTGATCTCGCTGATCACGAAAGCTGCCTCCACCGCCTTCAGGTTGAAGGGGTATCGAAGCAGTTCCGGCGACAGATCGAAGGTCAGTTTCTTCACCTGGCGGTTGGCCATATCCGCCAGCACTTTTGGGGGATTAAGCTTGAAGACTATCATGTCCTTGCCCTTGGCCTTTATCTGGCAGGGCACCAGGGGGGGCGTGGCCGCCAGCACAAAACCGGACGGAATGTTGGACACCAGCACCGGACAGTAGATCTTCTGCTGGTACTCCCGCTCGGTGGCGGCATGGAACCACATCAGCATGGCCAGCACCAGCGAGGCCAGCCGGATGTCCAGGTTCTTGAATATCTTCCAGCGGTTGTTCATGGGGTTTTTGTGCTGTGTTTAATTTATTCGTACTGCGGGTTGAATGGTCATCTATGCTGATCTACTTCTTTCCCAGCCAGCCTTCCACCAGGTCGCAGATCACGTGTTCCATGGCCAGATGGCATTCCTGGATCCGGCAGGTGGCGCCGCCCGGGGCCAGCAGGCACAGGTGGCAGGCTTTCTTCAGTTTCCCTCCGGTCCCTCCGGACAAGCCTATTGTTGCCAAGCCCAGTTTTCTGGCGGACTGCACCGCCTTCAGCACGTTATTGGAATTACCGCTGGTGCTGATGGCTAAAAGCACGTCGCCCTTTTTCCCCAAGGCCTCCACCTGGCGGGAGAAAATGGTGTCAAAGCCGTGGTCGTTGGCCTCGGCGGTCAAAAGCGAGGTGTCGGTGGTCAACGCCAAAGCGGCCAGGGCCCGCCGCTCCTTCTGGAACCGCACCACCAGCTCGGTGGCCACATGCTGGCTGTCGGCCGCACTGCCCCCGTTGCCGCAGATCAAAAGTTTTCCCCCGGTCTTTAAGGACTGGTGGATCATTTCAGCCGCCTTGTGGATATTGGCGGCTTGCAGCACCGCGGTCTGCTGCAGGGCGAACGAACTCTTGTAGAGCTCGGCCTTGACGGCCTGGATCTCTTTGTTCTGTTTCATATCTGATATTTTTTTAACATTGCACATGCATGGTTTCGCGGATGTAATCCTTTAAGCCCTCTTCCCAGTGCCTTAAGGGTGTTTTGAACTCCTTGTTCCAGGCGAAATTGTTCAGCACCGAATAGGCCGGCCGTTTGGTGGGCGTGGGATATTCATGCGATCTGATGGGAAACAGCTCGGCCTTGACCCCGGCGTGCTGCATGGCGGCTTTGGCGAACTGATGCCAGCTGCAGGACCCGGAGTTGCTGAGGTGATAGACCCCGTATAGGTTGCTCTGAACCAGCATTGACAGGGCATTGCAAAGGTCGCGGGTGTAGGTGGGCGAGCCGGTCTGGTCGTCCACCACTTTGACCTGACCGGTCTCCCCGGCCTTTTTAAGGATGCTGGCCACGA
This sequence comes from bacterium, assembly GCA_030655055.1. Classification (NCBI taxonomy): domain Bacteria; species bacterium. Next base: position 9,928 of record JAURWH010000098.1, on the reverse strand, counting down.
AGTTCTTCCCGTTGGGGCCGTAGAGCCAGGAGGTGCGGACGATGTAATACTTGTGCAGTAGAGATATTACCTCCGTCTCCCCCGCCAGCTTGGAACGGCCGTAGTGCCCCAGGGGATTGGGACTGTCCCATTCGTAATAAGGCTCCCTCTTGGTCCCGTCGAACACGAAGTCGGTGCTGATGTACAGCATCGGGATGTCCAGTTTTTGGCAGGCCAAAGCCGCGTGCCTGGTTCCCAGCCCGTTGACCAGGTAGGCCCGGTCGGGATCGGTCTCGCAGCCGTCCACATTGGTCATGGCCGCGCAGTGCACCACCAGTTGGGGGTTAAGGTCGGCGATGGCCTCCACCGCCTCCTTGTGCGACAGATCGAAATCGCCCAGGTCCACTCCCGTGACCTGGTGCTGGGCGCTGAGCTCGGCGCAGAGGTCGGTGCCCAGCATCCCCTTGGCCCCGGTGACCAGGATCATCGCTTGGCCCGTTCCGCCTTCTGGCCGATGTAGTGGTTGACCCGCCACAGGTCCTCGATGGATGACCCGGCGTCGCCCCACCAGCCCTTGATGATCTCGTAGGTCATGTGGCCTTTCTGGATGAAGGCATTGTTGACGTCGGTGATCTCCAGCTCTCCCCGGCCCGAGGGCTTCAGCGTTTTCAGGATGTTCCAGACCTGGGCGTCATACATGTAGATGCCGATGACGGCGTAGTTGCTCTTGGGGTTCTTGGGCTTCTCTATGATGTTCTTGACCAGCGGGCCTTTCAGCTCGGCTACGCCGTATTCTTTTGGATTGTCCACGGTCTTTAAAAAGATCTTGGCGCCCGATTCCTGTTTTTCAAAGTCGCTGACCGCCTTTTTGATTGAGCCGTCCAGGATGTTGTCGCCCAGCATCACCACCACCTTGTCCTGGCCCACGAAATGCCGGCAGAGGCCCAGTGCCTCGGCGATCCCGCCCTCGCGCTTCTGGTAGGTGTAGTTGATGTGCTTAAGCCCGAACTCCTCGCCGTTGCCCAGCAGACGCAGGAAATCCCCGGCCGCGTTGCCGCCGGTCACCAGCATGATGTCATTGATCCCAGCCTGCACCAGGGTCTGGATGGGGTAATAGATCATGGGCCGGTCGTAAACCGGCAGCAGGTGCTTATTGGTGATGCTGGTCAGGGGGCGCAGCCTGGATCCCAGGCCCCCGGCTAAGATGACGCCTTTCATTGTTACTTATCCTTTATCTTGTTAATTAAAATACTTTAAGTTTTATTATTTTTGTAGTTCTCATTTCTATATACATTTTAATTTCCTCTGCTATTTTAATATGCTCATTACTACCAGTGTTTATTAAATAATCCGCAATTTTCATTGCACCGTTGTAGTCCCCCAGATTAAATAATACAATAGCTTTGTTACTTTTAACACCTAAATCATCTGGCGTAGTAGATAGAACCTCATCCAGGGCGGATAAAGCATCTTTCCAAAGAGAGCAATGCAAGTAACATGTAGCTAATAATATTGGCAAACGCGAATCGTCTTGGTACTTCAATTCTCGTGCCTTTTGCAAACTTACATATGCACTGGCGTAATAACCCAGATTGTGTTCTACTAACCCTTTTTGAAAATATAATATTGGATCATTAACCATACCTGCTGCAATAGCTGATTCGTATGCATTTAAAGCCTCTTTATTGTTACCTTTTCTCGCATATGATAAACCTATATTCAATTTAATGTGTGGGTCATTTTGTTTTAGTTCATCTGCCGTTATAAAATATTGCAATGCAAGATCGTTTTTCAACAGGGCGGCATAGCTTTGTCCTAAATAAATATAAGGCATTGGGCTTTTAGGTTCCAAGTCAACCATTTTTGAGAACAACTCAATCGCTTCTTCATATTTATTCATCAAAACATACGCCATACCTTTTGTATTAAGAATAATATATTTTAAATGTGCTGTAGCCTGTTTATAATTAATTTCATCAAGTGTCGTTATTACCTTATCAAATTGATTGTCATTAAAATAGCATGTGGCTAAATTCAGAATGAGAGGCTCATCCCTTTTTATTTTCAACCTGCTTGCTTTTTCGAATAAAGCAATAGCTCCCTTAACTTCCACAGATTCTTTAAATTTATGAGGTGCACCTAATATTTTGGTTTGAAAGTAAATGGTCGTTCTTTCATCCATTGGCTGACTTTTTTCACTGGTCAAAAACAAATGGTGTTGCATTAGACAAAAGGCTAAAGTCCTGTTTACAATGATGTCATTAGGGCTTTTCTTGGAGGTGTCATCTAATAGTCTTATGCCCATTTCGAATTTGCCGTGATAGCACAGTATTAACCCTCTGTTCGCATTGAGATAAATATTCTCTGGTTCAAACTTTAGGGCAGACTCATTAAGAATAAGCGCTTTGTCAAATTCGCTTTCATAAAGACATGTTAATGATTTAATGTTTAATATCTGTACTTGGATATGGGGTTGCTGTTCACCTTCCAAATCATTCAGCAATTTATTTGCTTCATCATAATTTTCGTTATTAGCATAAGCAATAGCTAGGTTTGCCCGTATTTGTTTATTCGATTGGTCAATCTTATTTGCTTTTATTAGATAAAATAAAGGCTTCTCTATTTCATCTAACTCCATATACGCTTTTGCTATATTATTTAATATAATGGGATAGTGCTTCTGTTTTTCAACACCTCTAATATTTAAATAACTTCGTTCAATATATTCTATGTATTGTTTAAAATCTTTACTGCTTTCAAATTTATTTGCAGTATCTATGATTGCCTTATAAGCATCTTCAAGCTCAATGATTGTTTCGTCAATTTGTATAATATTTACATATAGACCCGGTTTGTTCTTTGTTCGTTCATTTTGCCATGCTACACGATTCTGATATTTTCGGGAAAGATCATCATATTTACTAATACCATCAATCATATTTTCATAAAAGCTATCAACTGCATTTGTAATTGCTGTATCAGTATGGTTCGTTAAAACGGCTTTAAATTCATCAATCATAGATGAGCGTTTTGAATTATTTGTACATAAGTCCAATAAGCTACTTTTTTGCATAAATTTTCTTAATTGCTCTCTTATCTCATGGTCTTCAACATTACTCAAAGAATCACTAATAATAGTAGATTCAGCGGTTATACTCCTCATCCATTTCACAATAGAAATTAAAGGAGTAATAAATAATTTCCCAATTTCTATAGCAGTCACTTTTACTCTTTTATTCTGAAATGGATAGCCTTCGCGAAAGCTAACGCTGTTTTAAGATTCCCCTTCTTCTCCAGGATGTTTCCCACCACCACCGCGGTGGCCCCGGCCCGGGCCTTGGATCCTGCTTCTTCCGGGGTTCTGATCCCCCCGCCCACCACGACGGGAAGCTCGGCGTACTTGGCCACCCCGGCGATCATCTCCTCGGGGACGCTGTTCTGGGCCCCGCTCCCGGCGTCCATGTAGATCAGCTTCATCCCCAGCATCCGGGCGGCCAGGGCGTGGGCCATGGCGATGTCGGACTTGTCCCGGGGGATGGGCATGGTGTGGCTCATGTAGTTGGCCGAGGTCAGCTTGCCGGACTCTATCAGCATGTAACCGGTGGGAATCACCTCCAGGCCGGAAGCTTTAAGCATGGGTGCGGCCTTGACCTGCTCGCCTATCAGCAATTCCGCATTGCGGCCCGAGACCAGCGACAGGTACAGGATGGCGTCGGCGTGTTGCGAGACCTGGTAGGCGCTGCCGGGAAATATGATCACCGGCTGTTTGAAGTTCTGCTTCAGGGCCTTGATGGTGTCGTCGATCTGGTTGGACATCAGCAGGCTGGTGCCGAACAGGATGCCGTCGGCCCCGGCATCGTTCAAGGCCTGGCCGATCTTGGTCGCGTCCTGCTTCCTGCATTTGTCCGGGTCCAGAAGGACCAGGAAATTGGAGCCCTTTTGCTTGGCGGTTTTCAGCAGTTGCTGGTAGATCATTTTCAATCCTTTGACCGTACCTCTCTATCTCCCCTTCGCCACTTTGAATTGGGGCGGCCTGTCCGCCGCAGCGAAGCGAAGGAGGAGGGTTAGGTCTTTTTGGTTAAAGCCCCGGTGGGGCACACTGTAACGCACTGCCCGCAGCCGGTGCATTTTTTATCGTCAACCTCCAGGCCCCAGCCATGGAGCGTTATGGCCTGCACCGGGCATACGCCCGGGCATAGCCCGCACTGGCCGCAGAGTTGTTGTTTGATTGTGATCATGGTTTATCGTTTCTTTTATTAGCCCAGCCCTTAAGGGCTGGGCTAATGATGCCTATGAGAATATTGTAGTCTCCATCTGCCCCATCTGCTCCTTCAGCTTCCCCTCGTCCTTGCCGCCCACCTGGGCCAGCTGGGGCCGTCCTCCGCCCTTGCCGCCGGTGGCCGCGGCGATCTTCTTGGCAATGTCCCCGGCCAGGAACTTCTTGGTTTTTACCAGCTCATCGCCCACCGCGATGGTGAACCCGAACTTGCCCTCGTCCACGCTGGCCAGGATGATGACAGCGCCCGGCAGTTTGATCCGCAGTTTGTCTGCCATCTCCCGCATGTCGTCCTGGGAAAAGCCATCCAGCAACTTGACCAACACTTGAACCTCTTCAACCTTTTTGACTTCTTTAACCAGCCCCTCGATAAGGCTCCCCTGCTGCAGTCTGGCCGCATCCTTCCTCGATTTCTCCAGCGCCTTCAGTTCTTCCATCTGGGCGTTCAGCTTCTTGACTATGTCATCGCGGTTGGCTTTCAGCCTATCCTGTATCTCCGCCACCAGCAGTTCGTCCTGCTTGACCAGACGGTAGGCGGCCTCGCCTGCCACGGCCTCTATCCTGCGCACCCCGGAGGCGATGGCTTCTTCCTTGACGATCTTGAACAGCCCCAGCTCGCCGCTGTGCTTGACATGGGTGCCGCCGCACAGTTCCTTGGAGAAGTCGCCGCAGGAGATCACCCGGACCTCCTCCCCGTACTTTTCCCCGAACAAGGCCATGGCCCCTGTCTTCTGGGCCTCGGCCAGTTTCATGTGCTCGTCGGCCACCGGCAGGTTGTCCATGATCTTGCGGTTGACCATATGCTCCACCTCGTCCAGCTGCATCTGTTCCAGTCCGGCGAAATGGGTAAAGTCGAAGCGCAGTCGCTCCGGGCTGACCATGGAGCCCTGCTGCTGGACGTGCTTGCCCACGATCTGCTGCAAGGCCGCCTGCAGAAGATGGGTGGCGGTGTGGTGCCGGGCGGTGCTTAAGCGGGCCGGCTGGTCCACCGAGGCGGTGATCTCGTCCTTGAGTTTTATGGAGCCGGAGACCATCTCGGCATGGTGCACCGTGGACCCGTTGAAGGCTTTCACCGAGTTCAGCACCTTGATCCGGCAGTTGGCATTCTCCAGAAAGCCTATATCGCCGGCCTGGCCGCCGCCCTCGCCGTAGAACGGGGTGTTCTCCAGGGTGAGGTCCACGGTCTGGCCCTTCTCGGCCTTATCGATTGGCAGTTCCTTGATGTATATCCCGTTGACCTTCGTCTTCTGCACCAGGCTGTTATAGCCCACAAAGATGCAGGCCGGATAATCCACTTCCTTGGCGGCGGTAAAAGTAACCTCGCCCCGGGCCGCCCGGGCCCTCTCCCGCTGTCCGGTCATGGCCTGCTGGAAACCCTCGGAATCAACGGTCAATCCCTGTTCTTCGGCCATCACCTGGGTCAGGTCCAGCGGAAAGCCGAAGGTATCATAGAGTTTGAAGGCGTCGGGGCCGGAGATCACCTTGTCCTTGGCAGTTTTCAGTTTAGATGCGATCTGGTCGAACAGCGAAAGCCCCAGGTCCAGCGTCTCGCCGAACCGCTCCTCCTCGGTCTTGATCACCATGGCGATATGCTCGTGGCGCTGTTTGATGTCGGGATAGGCTTCGCCCATGATGTCGATGACGGTGGAGGCCAGCCGGTAGAGGAACGGCTGCTTTAGTCCCAGCAGGCGCCCGTGCCGGGCAGCCCGGCGCAGAATGCGCCGGATCACATAGCCCCGGCCTTCGTTGGAGGGCAGCACCCCGTCCCCGATGGTGAACACCAGCGCCCGGATATGGTCGGCGACCACCCGGAAGGACATGCCTTCGGGTCCGGGATTGTACTGCTTGCCGGAGATCTCCCCGGTTTGCTTGATGATGGGGTACAGCAGGTCGGTGGAATAGTTGGAATCCTTCTCCTGCAGCACCCTAACCAGACGTTCAAAGCCCATTCCGGTGTCCACATGCCTGCTGGGCAGGTCCTTCAGCGTGCCGTCCGGGCCCCGGTCGTACTGGATGAACACCAGGTTCCAGATCTCCACGAACCGCCCGCAGCCGTCGACGTTGACCCCGCAGACATGCCCGTCCTTGCCGTCCTTGGGACAGGTGCCTTCTCCCATGTCCATGTGGATCTCGGAGCAGGGCCCGCAGGGGCCGGTCTCGCCCATCTCCCAGAAGTTGTCCTTCTCGCCGTGGCGGCTGATGTGCGAATGGTCGATGCCGGTCTGGGTCTTCCAAAAACCCTCGGCCTCCTGGTCGTTGACATAGACCGTGGCGTAAAGTTTTTCCTGGGGCAGTTTCCAGACCCCGGTCAGCAGTTCCCAGGCCCAGCCGATTGACTCCTTCTTGAAATAGTCGCCAAAGGACCAGTTGCCCAGCATCTCAAAGAAGGTGTGGTGGGTGTGGTCCTTGCCTACTTCCTCAAGATCGTTGTGCTTGCCCGAGACCCGCAAGACCTTCTGGCTGTCGGCGGCTCGTTTGTAATCGCGGGTCTCGGCGCCCAGGAAGATCTTCTTGAACTGGTTCATCCCCGCGTTGGTGAACAGCAGGGTCGGATCATCGGTTGGAACGACCGAGGCCGAGGGCACGATGGTGTGGCCTTTGGATTTGAAGAAATCCAGGAATGATTGGCGTATTTGGTTGGATGTTTGCATAGGTTAAGACCTAATAATTGTTCTAATGAAATATTCCGACTTATTCGATTGTTTATCAATCAAACTTCAGGTTTAGAACCTTTTTTACTTGCATTTACTTTTTCCAATAGTTTTTGGATAGAAGAAGATCTTTCTTTTTTAATTTTAGGCAAAACATAAACATCATGCAGAACTGTTTTTAAAGTTTCAATAATCAAATTTAAGTATTGGGAATTCCACAAATCCCAAGATTGCTCATGTATTTTATCACTGGTCATATCTTGTATATGAGCCAATATATCAAATAATGCAGGATCGGAATCAGCATACTTCTTTTTTAATTGTTTAATTTTATTTTCATAATCTTGGCCATCAACTTTTTCTATTATTAACAACTCATAAATTGCTTTCCGCATACAAGCTGATGCACCAGTTAGATAATTCATTTTTAAACAACCCTCTGCCTCAGATATTAACTCCCGTATAATAGAGGGTATTTTATCGTCCATAACAAAAAATGATGTGGGTATAGAATAGAAGAATAAACTATCAAGGTCTTCATCAACACTAAATCTATGTGAAAAATAACCTTTCGTGTTGGTAACTCTAATCAAATCAATAGAGCTATAGGTTAAATGCATTGAGGTATTATTACATGAACTACATTTTGCTGTATAGATGTGACAAACCTTGTCGTTTGACCAATCAAATTGTACATGAGCTTCAATATAATAATTTACATTGCGTCGATTACAGAATGGACAATTAAATACATTGTTGTCAATAAAATATTTTTTGTCCAAATATGATTTATCATTCATTATTTGACACTTTCATTTTTAATATTATTGCTGCTGTCACCTCGGCAACATGAACAACACCGTGAAAAAATGACAGATGCTCCCGGCCAGCACGAACAGGTGCCAAATGGCGTGGTGGTATTTCAGTTTGCGCCACAGGTAAAACACCGTCCCCAGCGTGTAAAACAGACCTCCCACCCCCAAGAACACCAGGCTGACCGTGTTCAGGTTCTCCAGCACCGGTTTTATCACCACCACCACGAGCCAGCCCATGGCAATGTACAACAGGGTGGACATGAACACGAATTTGTGGGTCCAGAAGGCCTTGCCCACTATGCCCAAAATAGCGATGCCCCACACCACGCCGAACACCGTCCAGCCCAGCCGGCCCCGCAGGGCGATCAGGGTGATGGGCGTGTAGGTCCCGGCTATCAGCAGAAAGATGGACGAGTGGTCGAAGACCCGGAACAGCCGCTTGGCCTTGCCGGCATAAAAGCTGTGATACAGCGTCGAAGACAAATACAGCATCACCAGGGTGGCGCCGTAGATGCTGAAGCTGACTATGTGCCAGGCGTTCCCGGACAGGCTGGCCATCACCACCAGCACCGCCAGGGCCGCCAAAGCCAGCCCCAGCCCCACCCCGTGCAGGATGGCGTTGGTGATCTCCTCGCCCGGAGTGTAGCGCTCGACAGAATCAGCGTCTTCATCCCGGACTGTGGTTATTTTTTTGAGCCAGGTTAAGATGGAATTAACCGACATTTTAAATATTGTGGCACAAATTTAATTATTATTTTGTCTCGTATTAAATATTATTCTATTACAGTCGAATCGGTAAAAGTTGTATCATGTTCAATTTTTATAGCAATTTTTACTTTATAGTTAGTTTTATCACCACTATAGTCATAATATTTGCTGTAAGTATGATACTTATTTGCGATTGTGTCTAAAACGCTTACTTCATAACCAAAATGTAGTCCTTCTGCCGCAGGCAAGTTTTCCATTTTTGTGTTACCAATCTCAATTATCTCATTGGGATAAAAAATAATGTCTTCCATAATACCATCGCCAGTATAACTGCCAGCATCGTTAAAGACTTTATATCTAAGAAAGGAATTTCTATATTCATAGTTACTATTGTTTAAAAAATACCCAGACCATTCAATAGTATTAGGAGTCGGTTCAGTTGTTTTTGAACAACCTGAAAATATAATTATGCCGACTATTGTTAATGTGGTTTGAACTATTTTAACCATCATAATTACCTTTCTACATTAATATTTACATAGAAAACAAAAAAGAATGTCGTTATTATGTTTTTACATGGAATTGCTTATTCCAAAATATTTTCCTTCAGCAGTTCCTTTAGGACCTTGGACACTACCGAAACCTCGTACCCCCTTCGGGCCAGAAACCCCGCCAAACGGCGTTTGGCGGCATCGGGCTCAAGTTTGGTGTACAGCTTCATCTTTCTCCGGGCCAGGTCCAGGGCCGCAGGCAACTCGTCCGCGTTGCTTTTGTAATCGGCGATAGCCTGGTCCACTATCTCCCGATCTATCCCCTTGACAAAGAGCTCCTGCCGCAGACGGATGACCCCCATAGGTCTAAAATGCTGTCGATTCTCGATCCAGTCCCGGGCGAATTTCACGTCGTCCAAAAGGCCGATGGTCTCCAGGCCAGAGACAACCGCTTCGATCTCGGCCTTATCTATGCCCTTCTTGGCCAGCTTGTCCCTGATCTCATGGACGCTGCGGGGCTTCAGTTCTATCAGCCGCAGGGCGTATGCCTTGGGGTTTATGATCTTCATATTTAGACCTTTAATAGCCACAAAGCATGCCCTGAGCCGAGTCGAAGGGACACCAAGGCACCAAGAAAATTATTTATAGCGTTTTGTACTATTTTTAATACCCTCTGTGTCTTTGTGCCTTTGTGGCGAAAAGCCCCGGTATCTCATTTCCCGTGCTTGGTCTTGATGATGGTCGTCCCTCCAGTGAACACCCGGCCGGACCTGGTCTCGTCGTACTTGATGAAAATGTTCTCCGGGTCTATCTGCAGGTGCTTGGCCAGTTCCTCGGCGATAGTCAGCATGGCCGTCTCTATCTCGCTGTCGCTCTTGCCCTCAAAGGCCAGCATGTTCACCAGCGGCGGATGGGTGCCGTAGGGCTGGACACTGGCCAGGGCCTCGCCTTCCAGGTAGCAGCCGGGCTCGATGGTGGTCCAGGTGGCCCAGACCTGCTTGGGCTGTA
>JAURWH010000097.1 GCA_030655055.1 bacterium | reverse complement strand
ATTCATCCCGCGAAAGCAAATCATCAAATTCACTCCTTGGCGCAGCGACTGCTTTCCCTGTCCAATTGGATATTTCTGCGGTACGCAAACGTTTTGCATCCCCTTGGACTAAAAATATTTTAATCGTTGCACTTGGCATTAGAATACCTTATTTAAACAATTTGGTGCTCAGATATTTCTCCCCCCGGTCCGGAAAGATCACCACTATCCTGCCCTTTTTGATCTTCCTGGCCGTCTGGATGGCTGCGTACATGGCCGCGCCGCTGCTCATACCCACAAAGATGCCTTCTTTCTCCACTATCTTCCGGGCGGTGTCAAAGGCCTGTTCGGTGCTGACCATCACGGTCTCATCTATCAGGGAAGGATCATAGATGGAAGGCACTATGGCCTCCTCCATGTTCTTCAGGCCCTGGATATAGTGGCCCTTGACTGGATGGGCCTCCACTATTTTGATCCTGGGGTCGTTCTCCTTAAGGGCCCGGCCCACTCCCATGATGGTGCCCGAGGTGCCAACGGAGGAGACCAGATAATCGATATTTCCGTTGACCTGCTTCCAGATCTCCTGGGCCGTGGTCTTGTAATGGGCCATCTTGTTGTAATGATTGGAGAACTGGTCCGGCATGAAATATTTGTTTGGCTGGCTTTTGACCAGTTCCCGGGCCTTGATGATCGCCCCGTCGGTCCCCAGCCTGGCATCGGTGAGGGTGACCTTGGCCCCAAAGCTTTTGATCATCTTGACCCGTTCGGCCGAGACCGCTTTGCTCATCACGATCTCCACCCGGTAGCCCTTGACCGCCCCGATCATGGCCAGGCCGATACCGGTGTTGCCCGAGGTGGGCTCGATGATGGTTTTGCTTTTTGACAGCGCCCCTTCGGCCTCGGCCTGCTCGATCATCTTCAAAGCTATCCGGTCCTTGATGCTGCCGGTGGGGTTGGCTCCCTCTATCTTGGCGTAAATATCCGCGTGTTTATTGGGGTTTAGCCGGTTTATCCTGACCAGTGGGGTGTTGCCGATGGTTTGGAGGATGTTTTCATAGATCATAAGGCCGTCAATTTCATTAGGGTAATCATTTCCCTTCCATATGGAACTTGTGCAGCATCCGGTGGGTGATCGGCGCCAGGATTATGCCGATCAGCGCAATGAACACCAGGCCGCTGAAAAGCGCATAGCCCGAAGCGAATACTTTGGCCGCCTGGTTGGGCAGTTGGTTGACCGGTCCCATACCGCCCAGGATCATAGATGCTTCCAGCAATGAATCTACCCAGCCGAAACCGGCTATCCAGTGGTAACCCATGATACCTGCAAGCAATACCGCCCCTGCCAGACCAACCGCCGAGGCCGCCGAGGCCACCATCCTTTTGGCAAAGACCGAAGGCGGGGCCAGTTTTTCGTGTTTGCGTTCAAACATGATTACCTTCCTGAATACCGGACAAGATCATTTACCCGTCCGCATTCATCTGTTTGACCAATTCCTTAAGCACCTCGTCCGCCTTCTCTATCGCCACCTGGCAGGTGCCCACCTTGGCGTGGCCGCCGCCGTTGTACTTCAGCATCAATGATCCCACGTTGGTCCTGGAGGTCCGGTTGATGATGCTGTGGCCGACCGCAAAAACCACGTTCAGTTTCTTCATCCCCCACATCATCCGGATGGAGATGTTGATGTTGGGGAACATCCCGTATTCCACGAAGCGGTTGCCGGTGGGGATCTCCTCCACCTTGCGCAGGTCGGTCACCAGCACATTCTCATGGACGGTGGAATATCTCTTGATCATCTCCTTGTACAGCCATTCCGACTCGTGATAGCGCTGGATCCTCTCCCGGATGTCCGGCAGGTCCAGGATCTCTATGATGTTCATGGTGCGGCAGTATTCCATCAGGTCCTGCATCAGCTGCAGGTTGCTGATCCGGTAGTCGGAGTAGCGGCCCAGCCCGGTGCGGGGGTCCATGATGAAGGCCAGCAGGATCCAGCCCTTGGGCGCGGCGATCTCCTCCACCGTCAGGTCGCCGGAGTCGGATTTGTCAACCGCCTTCAGCATCTCGGCGAACTTTGGGAATTTCTTCTCCCCGCCGTAAAATTCGTAGATCACCCGGGCGCAGCTCTTGGCCGGCTCGGACTTACCCTTGAAGTCGTCGGGAAAGGCTTTGCGCTCGCTTTCCGATAAATGATGGTCGAACCACATCCCGCAGCCCTTGGCGTAGGGCACGTTGGCCAGCACGTCGTCGGCCGTCACTTCCACCTTGCCGTCCTGGACATCCTTGGGATGGACGAACTTGAACTGGTCGATGATCCCGGCCTCCTTCAGCAGGACTCCGCAGATCAGGCCGTCAAAATCGGATCTGGTAACAAGGCGCATGGTAAGACCTCCGTATTCAGTATTCAGTATTAAATATTCAGTATTCTTGCCTGGTTATTTCTTGGCAAAGGCCTCACCCAGCCCGGCGATGAAAGCGTCGATATGCGCTTTGAACTGGGCCTGGGGCACTTCCTTGAACCGGGCGCACTGTTCTATCTGGGGCAGGTTCAGGATGTCGTTGATGTGCATGGCGCCGCGCTCGATGGCCTGGCGGGCCCCGTCGTAGAAGGCCAAAATTGCTTTGAGCATCCAGTATGATTTCTCCAGGCTGCAGTGGCCGTCCACTTCTGAGAAGGCGTGCTGCTGCAGGAAATCCTCGCGCAGCATCTTGCCGACCTCGATCACCATCCGCTCCTGGTCCTGCAGGGCGTCGGGGCCCACCAGCTGGACCACTTCCTGCAGGGCGGCCTCCTTCTGCAGCAGCTCCGAGGCCTGCTTGCGGACCTCGGCGAAGTCGGGGGCCACATGCTCCTTAAGCCAGCCGCCCAGCATCTCGGCATAAAGCGAATATGACCGGTTCCAGTTGATGGCCGGGAAATGGCGGCGCTGGGCCAGGCTGGCATCCAATGCCCAGAAGGTTCCCACGATCCGCAAAGTGCTCTGGGTGACCGGCTCGGAGAAGTCGCCGCCCGGAGGCGAAACCGCCCCCACGATGGTGACCGAGCCCACCCGGGCGTCCCTGCCGACGCAGACCGTTCGGCCGGCCCGTTCATAGAAAGCGGCCAGTTTGCTGGAAAGATAGGTGGGATAGCCCTCTTCGCCCGGCATCTCCTCCAGCCGTGACGATATTTCGCGCAGGGCCTCGGCCCAGCGGCTGGTGGAATCGGCCATCATGGCCACGGAGAAGCCCATGTCGCGGAAATACTCGGCCAAAGTGATACCGGTGTAGATGCTGGCCTCGCGGGCCGCCACCGGCATGTTGGAAGTGTTGGCGATCAGCACCGTCCGCTCCATCAGGGGGCGCTTGGTCTTGGGATCCAGCAGTTCCGGGAACTCGGTCAGCACCTCGGTCATCTCGTTGCCCCGCTCGCCGCAGCCCACGTAGATGATCACCTGGGCGTTGGAGTGCTTGGCCAGGGTCTGCTGGACCACGGTCTTGCCGGAGCCGAAGGGCCCGGGGATGGCGGCGGTACCGCCCATGGCCACCGGGAACAGAGTGTCCAGGATCCGCTGGCCGGTGATGAACATCTCGTCGGGATCCATCTTCTTTTTGAAGGGCCTGGGCTGGCGCACCGGCCAGGAATGCATCAGGAAAAGCTTGGTTCCATCCTCCAGTTCAGCTATCGGGTCGGCCACGGTGTATTCGCCTTCCTTGACGATGCTTTTGATCTTGCCGTTTTTTGTTGGCGGAACCAGTATCTTATGCAGGAACCAAACATTTTCCTGCACCTCGCCAAGTACATCTCCTTCAGCAACTTGGTCGTCTTTATTAACTGTCGGCTTGAACTTCCATTTCTTCTCCCGGTTCAGGCTGGGAACCTCCACCCCGCGGGCGATGAAGTCGCCCTCCTTCTTTTTGATCTGGTCCAGGGGCCTTTGAATGCCGTCGAAGATGGCCTCCAGCAAACCGGGGCCCAGTTCCACCTTCAGCGGCTCGCCGGTGGTGACAACCTGCTCTCCCACGAACAGGCCGGAGGTGTCCTCGTAAACCTGGATGAAGCAGGTGTCCCCATCCAGGCGGATGATCTCCCCCACCAAGCCCAGCTTGCCCACTTTGACGATGTCGTACATCCGGGCGCCCATCATGTTCTTGGCGATGACCGCCGGTCCGGATATTTTCTGAATGATGCCCTGCATAGATTCTCCTGAGGTTATATGAAAAAATTATAAATTCATTTTCAGTTAACGGCCGCCCATCAGTTATAAAATCTTACGCCCAGTTCCACCAGCCTGTCCTTTGGCCTTACTGTCAACTGGTCTAGGACTATGTAATTTGCAAACAGCATCATTCCTGCGGCTCCCCGCCGGAAATGCCCCTCAAGCCCCATATGATAGGTCTGCCTTAGCTGGCCATGGCGGGACAGGTTAAGGTTCACCATCGTCCTGGCGTCCACCACCCAATCCAACCGCTTATAAAAGGCCCAGCGGTTGACCCCCGTCAGTTCCCAGTCATAGTCGTGGTTGCCTCCGATGATGGCCGGGTCCAGCAGGCCGAAGGCCTTTTCCATATAATGGCCGAGCTTGGCTTCCCAACTGAACCGGGAGGCCGGGTCCCAGCGGCCGTCATTGACCAGCCGGGTCCGGTATTCCATCGGGCGTCCGTTCTTGGAACTGACCTGGACATAGGCCTTGTTCCAGTACTCGGTGGTGCTGTCCCAGCTGTCGATCTCGTGAAAGCAGTAATGGTCAAGGCCGGCCCGCAGGTTAAAGTCATCAAGCCTTAGCTCCGTGGCAGGATCTATCCCGTAGCGCAGCTCGCGGGGGTCGAACATGATGGCACCATCCTGCCGGCCCATGGTGGTCCGGACATACAAGGCTGCCGAGGAATAAAGCCGCCGCCGGTAGCTGACCAGAACGAACTCCATGTCGGCGTTGCTTTCCACAAAATACCGGCGCTTGTATTCGGCATTCTTGTAATGGGTCATCCCGTAGAGGTCCCCGGTCAAATGGTATTCCGGCAGGAATTCAAACTTGTCCAGCACCCGCTCCAGCGCATTTAGTAGCGGTAAGGCTCTGGCACTTGAAATTTCCACGATTGTTATTAAAATAATGGCAAAGACAATACGTCTTTTAAAATTCATTTGCAACCAAACATCAATATGTTGTATCAGGTAATGTGTTTTTTAATCCCATTATTTCACGGTTATACAACCAAATAGTTTTATCCATATCATCCAAAGCATTGCTATAACATACCTGGCCGGCTAATGCGCTAATAAAACTGCTGACAAAAAATGCTATGGAAATGTTCAGGTCACTATTTTTAATATGCGGCCGGGATAAGGTACCAATGCCCGCACCAGAAAATGCATAACTTATAGTTAGAAAGATGTTTTTCTTTCTGTTGTTATTTACATATTTTTTGTATTCAGAATAAACCACCTTGTGTGAATCACCCCTTAAATTCCAATAAATCAATTTAGACATATATCCAAGGGGATATTCTTTCTCATTGCTTAATATTTTTTCACCACTCCATAGAGTATGATGCATTCTAACTGTCTGGGATAGATATAGTGACTCATATTTTTGTTGTAATGTCTCGGGGGTTCGTATTGTAATTTGGCCATAACATAAAATTACCGGTATAAATGTTACCATTATGACAATACTTGCAATAATTGCCTTTTTCATGAATAACTTGAATTAAATAATTTAAAAATAAGGTTTTGTATTTATTTCAACTTAACATAAAACCCTATGGCATCCTTGACCAGTTTATTAAGATACTCTTCCCCGCTCATCACCTGGCCCTCCTTGGGCACCGGGAACGGCAACACCACCGGCAAGGCCTTGTTCTTAAGGGCCCGGGCCACGTCCTCGCCCAGGTCCCCGGCCAGCTGGTCGTTGACCGCTATCAGCCCGTAGCTTTCGGTCTGGATCAGCTCCAGCACCTTGGCTTGAAGCTCCCGGTTATCCTTGACCTCAAAGGTCTCGGCCCCGGCCATCCGGAACCCGGTGGCCGTGCCGCTGTCGGTTATTATGGCTAAACGGTTCATGGAACCTTTTCTAAGAATTTTACTTTTTCATACCATACGCATGGACCACGAATGGCGCCACTTTATTGCCGCTAAACATCACCGGACACGATATATCGTGTCCCTACACCCCTTCCCTTGCGGGGAAGGGGCCGGGGGTTAGGTCTCTTATTTAAGTATGTGCAGCCAGTCGCCCAGCAGGAATTGCATCCGGCCTATCAGCAGCGAGATCCGGGCCATCACCGTGTACCCGAAGGCCGCCCCGAAGGCGATCATCAGGTACCAGACCCCCAGCTTGGCCCCGGCCCCGATGAAGCCCTTATGCTCGGCGGAAAAGAAGAAATAGACCAGGGTGGCCAGCACACCCAAGACCAAAAGAAAGTTGTTCAGGGAATTCATCGGGATCAAAGTGGCCTGGGTCTGGGCCAGGACGTCGGTGGACAAAAAGGCCGTCACCGAAAGTCCGGCGCCCATCCCCACCACCATCGAGATGGGGAAACGCAGCAGCCAGTTGTGCTTGCGGGAGAAGGCGAAGAAGACCAGCAGTCCCATCACCCCCGGGATGATCAGGTAATATTTATGGGCAAAATTAGTGGTCAGGGGTGTCCACAGATTGGGCAGCACCACGTTATGGAACTCGGCCGCCACAAAATATCCGGCCGATATCCCCACGTAGACGTGCTCGGCAAACTTGTACAGGGGGTTGTCCTTGTACAAAAAGCTGTAAATGCAGAGCGTCAGAAGCGCGCCCAGCCAAATTCCAAACAGCGCCATTTTACTTCTCCTCCTTTTTGCGGGTCATAAAATAAGCAATGTTGCCGATCAGGATGAAGCCCACTATCAGGAAATGGGCCAGGCTTTGGGCCGACATCCCGGTGGAGGCCGCTCCCGGATGGTCCACCAGCACCTCGTATTCGGCCGCGCCCCGCATCCCGCCCATCAGGCCCATCAGCTGCCCTGACTGCAGGTAGGCCGAGAACTCAGGGGCTGAGACCGCGGTGCAGCCGCCGGTGACCGGCACCCCGAAACGCTGCCAGGCGAACTGGATCCACATTATCAGCCCGGGATCGCCGGCCGAGAATGAGACCACCGCCCCCATGTCCTTAAGCGACTTGGCCTGCTTCATCAATTCCAGGGTATCGGTCTGGTTCTTGTAATAATCCTGGGGAAAGGCGTCGGCAATGCTCTTGGCCATGGTCACCACCAGCACCGCCTGTCCTGATTTGTACCCCAGATTGACGTAATCGCGTCCGTAGACCTTGTCCGGGAATTCAACCCGAATGACCTCGGATACCTGTCTTTCGATCAAGGGAGTACCGGTGACCCAGTGGCCCATCATGACCACTTTCAGGTTCCGGCGCATGGCATGGCGCAGCATGGCGGCCGAAAGCGGGTAAAGCTCGGGCATGGAGCCGGGATCGTAATCCCAGGAGAACAGCACCGGGCTTCCCTCCGGCAGTTTTTCCAGCAGATCGTAGGACTGCTTCACGTCGCCGGAGACGTTCATCGGCAGTTTGACGTTTATCAGCAGGGCCAGAGCCACGGTCAGACCCATGGCTAAAAATATCCAGCGCCGGTCTATCCGGGTAAGTCTTTCTAAAAATGTTTTCATTTTCATCATCCTAACTTTAATTGCCGCCGGTGGTCAGGTAGGAACGCTCGATCCCCAGCAGCATTCGCAAAGCCATGGAAACCGCGCCCAGGGCGGCCCCGATCTTAATGCCCCGCTGGCCGGCCGTGTTGGGGATCTCCATCACCCACTGGGTAACCTGGTCCAGCAGGGTCGGGAATTTGGCGCCCAAAAACGGAACATGCTGCCACAGCCAGCTTCCCAGCGGAACCCGCCCGATCATGATGATGGCGGCGGCTATCAGCAGCAGGGTGGCCTCTTTATTCCTGGCCCTGAAAGCCCGGTAGGCGGCGGAGGCGATGAAGAAGGCCAGCAGAGAGAACATGGCCGAGGACAGCGGGGCCATCACGTTGTCATACAGCCAGTAGTATGCCGTGCCCTCCTTGATGCCCCAGAACAAGCCCAGCACCATCATGAAGGCCAGGCAGATCAGCAGGGTCAGGCTGTAAAACCAGCCCTGACGCTTGCGCTGGATCTTCTCGGCGTGAACGAAGATCAGGTTCCCAATGCCCAGCACCAGGGTAAAGGCCACGATGATGATCTCCCAGGACTGCATCTCCTGGGCCGAATTGGCCACTATGGGATGCGGCACGAAGAAGGCCAGGATCATGTAAAACCCGGCCAGAAAGGTTATGATCAAAGGAATTGTTTTTTTCATCTCATATCTCCGAAATTATCGCCGGATGATTTTGTTTCAAATGATTATCTAACATACGCAGGAACCTTTATCCACAGATTAACGCAGATTATCTCTGTTCTTTCCACACACAAGTATTAAACCTTAAAAATAAATCTGTGTAAATCTGTAAAATCTGCGGATTGAAAAATTAGTTGATTGTTTACCGCGGCATAAGCCAGCCGGCGAAGAAACCCAGCTGGGGGTATTTCAAGGCCAGG